>VXMU01000098.1:0-8869 GCA_009840945.1 Chloroflexota bacterium
TTTGGCGGGGTGGGCGCTTTTTTTTTAATCCCCCCCCCCCCCGCCCCCTTCGCGGCCCCCCCCCCGGGGGGGCGGGGGGGGGGGGCGGGTGGCGCCCCCCCCCCCCCGACGCCGAAGACCGCGACGCTCTGGCCGCGCTGCACGGCCGCCGTGTGGTAGACGGCCCCGGCACCGGTCATCACCGCGCAGCCGATGATGGAGGTGACGTCCACGGGCGTGTCGGCGGGCATCGGCACGACGTACTGCTCGTCGGCGATGGTGTTGTCGGCCCACGTGAAGCAGCCGGGGGTGGTGGCGACGCTGCCGTCGCCGAGCGTCAGGCTCACGCCCTCGGCAATACGCCGCTCCTGAGGGTCGCGAGGCACCCACGTCACCATGACGCGGTCGCCTTCCTTGACGTGGCTCACCTCGGAGCCCGCGGCGACGACGACCCCGGTCGACTCGTGGCCGAGCAGCGCCTGCGAGGGGCGCGGGCCGTGCATCTGGTGGAGCTGCGAGTGGCAGACGCCGCTCGCGAACTGCTTCACCACGACCTGGTACGGCCCGGGGTCGGGCAACTCGACCTCCTCGATGCGCAGGCGGCCGGGGCCCTCCGGGACGACGACGACGCGGGCTGGCGTGGGCATGGGTACCTCCGTGCTCTCTCCGGCGCTCTCGAGCGAGCGCTTAGTCCCAGTTGAAGACGGCGAGGGCGTTCTCGCGCATGTAGCGCCGCTTCACGCCCTCGCGGAGCTGCAGTGCAAGCCCGTCCTCGACGGCGCGCTCGAACGTCAGGATCGCGTAGTCCGAGGCCCACATCACGCGCTCGCGGCCGCGCGTGTTCATCAGGTGGACCACCTCGTCCGGCACGTACTTCGGCGAGAAGCCCGATGTCATCAAGTAGAAGTTCGCGTGCTTCTGCAGCATCGCGACCGTCTCGACGTGCCACGGGTGCCCGATGTGCGTCGCGACGACCGTGAGCTCGGGGTACGTCACGAGCACCTCGTCGAGGTCCATCGGCCGCTGGTACTTGGCGAAGCGCAGTGGCCCCGGGACGCCGACGTTGACGACGATCGGGATGCCCAGCTCGATGCACTTCGTGTAGATGGGGTACATCAGCGGGTGGTTGGGCGGCATGTTCACGAGCGCGCCCATCACCCGGATCGTGCGGAAGTCGAACTCGTTGACCGCCATCTCGACCATGCGCACGGCGTTCATGCCCTGCGTCGGGTCGATGTTGCAGCTCCCGCGGAAGCGGTCCGGGTACTCCCGCACCGCGTCTGCGACGCGCTGGCACGAGGCGCGGAAGTCGTCGATCGCCATCACGCCGCCGTACCCGCCGACGTGTGGGTTCTCGAGGCTGTCGGCGCCGAGCGAGACGTTGAGCAGCCCCATCTGCACGCCGGCGTTGTCCATGCGGTCGACGACCCGGTCGGGGCCGACGCCACCGAGCAGGTCCGGCGACTTGCCGCCGAACCAGCGCTCGATGTTCGGGTCCATGTCCGTGCGGCGCTCGGACGCGGGCAGGTTGATGTAGGTATCGATGATCTCGCCGTAGGCGATCTCGCTCGAACCGCTGTCGTTGGTCATCGCAGTGCTCCTATGCCATCGCTGCTGTCGGGACGCGCGGCGGCTCGAGGAAGCGCGAGCTGAGCGGCGCGTCGGCCTCGAACGGGCCCTTCAGGTCGAGGTCGTCGCTGATCTCGCGGAGGGCCGGAAGCACCTCGCTGCCGAGCAACTCGATGCAGCGCTTCGAGTCCTCGTGGCTGACGTGTCCGTCGTTGCCCCACAGCGCCATGATGCCGGGCCGCGTCTCCTCGATGAGCACGCGCATCTGCTCAACCACCTGGTCCGGGGTGCCGGCGACGATCTGGAGGTTCTGGAGCTGATCCTCGAACGGCATTGCGCGCCGTGTTGACTCGATGGGCGCGTTGGCGCGCTTCACCGCGCCCTCGCGGTTCGTCGGTGAGCTGTAGCCGGTCGGGGCCGACCAGACGGCGTGGCCGAGGCCGGTGAACTCGCCCTGCATCCACATGTACTGGCGGGCGTTGCGGAGCGCGTGCTCCTCGGTGTCCTGCACGTGGACGCGGATCAGGTAGCCGCGGTGCTCGGGGCCCGAGGTGTACCCGGCCTCCTGTGCGGTGTCCTCGTAGAGCTGCCAGATCTGCTTCGTCTGCTCGATGGTGGTGTTGAGGCAGATGTACGGGTAGCGGTTCTCCGCGCACCACACGATCGTCTCGGGGCTCGCGACGCCGGGCACCCAGATCCGCGGGTGCGGCTTCTGGAGCGGCAGCGCCCACGGGTTCACGACACGGAACTGATAGTGGTCGCCCTCCCAGCGCCAGGGGCCGGGCTCGGTCCACGTCTTCACCAGCAGGTCGTGCGCCTCGTAGAAGCGCTCGCGGTTGTAGGCCGGGTTGACGTTGTTCGCGAACTGCTCCGTCCCCGCGCCGCGCACGATACCGGCGACGAGCCGGCCCTTCGAGATCATGTCGACCATCGAGAGCGACTCGGAGATGGCGAGGGGGTTATCGATCGTCGGCAGCGGCGCGCCGAGCAGCACGATCTTGATGCGCTCCGTGGCGGCGGCGAGGATGCTCGCCCAGACCGTGATCTGCGCCTGCATGCAGAACGGCGCGTTGTGGTGCTCGTTGAGCATGATCCCGTCGAACCCCACCTCCTCGGCGAGCTGGTACTCGACCAGGCGCTCGTTGTAGAGCTGGCTCCCGGCGACGGGGTCGAAGTTGCTGTTGGAGAACATGAGCGCCGTGACGCCCTCGTCGCCGACGGCGTCCTCGGGGTAGGCCGACATGGGTTGCTCGGTGAAGTACATCAGGTGCATCGCGGCCCTCCTCGATGCGGCCCGCCCTCGATGCGCGTGGGGGCGAGGCGCAGCATAGCCCCGTACGGGGCGGGCGTCGCATGTGGGGTGTGCGGCGGGTCCGGCTGGTCACGCAACGAACAGGTGGCCCGGGGCCTTATCCCAATCAGTCCCACCCGGACCAGGCGATGCTCTCCAGGATGATGAGGAGGATTGCGCCGAGCAGACCGGCGAGGACGGCGAGTACCCACGGCCGCCGCGACAGCATCATGAGCACGGCCTCCTGGAACGTGTCTCCCCACCTCCGGTGGAACAGCCACCACCCCGCCAGCAACACAGGCACGACGACCGCGTACGCGAGGGCCATACCTCCGCGGCTCGCGAGCCAGCCGAAGCCCACCCACACGACCGCAACCGTGAGGCAGGCCGCAACGAGCCACCAGAGCAACCAGCGCGGTGGCGAATCCATCGATGACCTTTGGCACCCGCTAGTGCTGGACCATCATCCCGCCGTCGACGTTGATCGCCTGGCCGCTCACCCACGAGCCCTGGTCGCTGCACAGGTACAGCGTCATGTTCGGGATGTCCTCGCCCATGCTCGGGCGGCGCAGCGAGACGCGTTCGACCATCTGCTGCCACTGCTCGCTGTCGCGCGGGACGTCGTCGAGGCGGTTGTTGTCGATGATGCCCGGGCAGATCGTGTTGACGCGGATACCGTACATCCCGACCTCCTGCGCCATCCCCGCCGACAGCGCCTGGATCGCCGCCTTGCTCGAGGCGTACGCCGTCGCGTTTGGCGGCAGCATCTTCCCCGCGATCGAGGAGATGTTGACGATCGCCCCGCCCTCGCCCTGGTCGATGAGGTGCTGGCCGAAGCGCTTGCTCATCAGGAACGTCCCGCGCACGTTCACGCGGATCACGAGGTCCCACCAGTCGATTGGCATGTCGACGACGGGCACGCGGTCGGCGCCGCGCGCCGCGGCGGCGTTGTTCACGATGTAGTCGACGCGCCCGAACTCGTCGAGGACCTGCGCGAGGAGCGCCTGCACGGCGTCGTCGTCCGAGACGTCGCTCACAACCGGGAGCGCCCGGCTCCCCGCCGCCTCGATCTCCTCCGCGACGGAGTCGATGTCGCGCCAGCCGGCGGCCTGCTCGTCCTCGGGGTAGCGGTCGGGCGACCGGCCCGTGCCGGTGACGACGACGTTGGCGCCGGCGGCGCCGAACGCCTTCGCGATCTCGCGTCCGATGCTGCGCATGCGTCCCGCGCCGGTGACGACCGCGACCCTGCCCTCGATGCCCGTGAGTTCCATGGCTCGCACCTCCCGCGCGCAGGGTACGCGAGGGCGAGCGTGCAGGGGGTAGGGCGTGGAGTCGGAGCGTCTAGTCGAACCGAGGCGGAGGGCGCCTCGGCGGCTCTTCACGTGGCGGCGTCAGGTTCTCGGTCCTCGCTTCGGGCGCAAGCAGCCAGTCTTTGAGCGTCCGCTGAGCGTGTGGATCTTCTTCCGCCTGGGGCTCGTCGTTCGCCGCTCCCGGACCGGTTTCGTGGCTGCAAGTCTCGCGCGATGTCATCAGAGCCGCCCTCCGCTCATCGGCTGCGCCGGCTCCTCGAAGCGCGCCCCGTCTGGCCCCAGCGTGACGATGGCGACCATGCCGCCGTGCGTGAGCGCGGGCGTCCCGCCGTTGGTGGTCGAGGCGCCGTTCGTCGCGGGCGCCGAGGCAGCGACGACGTCCGCGTCCTCGTCGTCCTCGCCGCGCATGATGCGGTCCGCCTCGTCGCGCGTCATGCGGCCCTCGGCGACGGCCGTGGCGGCCTGCGCCGGGGAGAGCCTGGCCTCGCGCCCCGGGGTGACGCGGAGTTGGCGGATCTGCTTGCTGAAGATGAAGAACCCCAGCAGCGTCAGGATCATCAGCGCCGACGCGCCTGCCACCGACGCCGGCGCCCCGATGATGTCGGCGAGGATCGTCATCGGCAGGACGCCCAGCGGCATCATCCCGAACGACATCATCAGCATCGACAGCACGCGGCCGCGGTAGCGCTCCGGCACGCGTGCCTGGATGACCGAGTTGTTCGTGGTCATGAACAGCATGCCGCCGACGTTGCCGAGCGCGAAGAACACCGTCGCGACGGCGAAGACGGGCGTGAGCGCGAAGGCGATGAAGAACGCGCCCTGGACCACTGCGCCCGCCAGCATGATGCGACCCTTGAGCGGCATCGTGTCCATGCTCGTCGAGATGAGCGCGCCGATGAGCCCGCCCACACCGGCCGAGGCCATGAGGATGCCGAGCGCCGTCGGCCCCATCGCGAAGACCTCCTCGGCAAACACCGGGAGCACGAGTTGCACGGGGAAGGCGAACAGCGGCATGACGAGGCCGGTGAGGATCAGCAGGCGGATCAGCGGGTTGGTCATCGAGTAGCGGAAGCCCTCGGCCATCTCCTTCATGAAGCCCGCGTTGTCGGCCTTCGAGACCATGCCGTGACGCGGCAGGAGCAGCGTCGTGGCAATCGCGACGACGTACAGCAGCACGGAGAACGTCCACACCGGCCCGATGCCGAGCGGCACGAGGAGCACCCCGGCGATGGCCGGGCCGATGATGCGCGTGAAGTTCATCCCGCCCATCTGCAGCGAGACGGCGTTCATCATCTTGTGCTGCGGGATGAGCTGCGGGACCAGCGCGTTCCTCGCCGGCATCGCCAGCGAGATCGTGAGTCCGAGGAACACCGAGCCGACGAGCAGGTGCCAGAACTCGATCAGGTCGGCGAAGATCAGCACCGCCAGCACCATGTTTGCCACCGCCACGATCGACTGCGTGAAGAGCAGCAGCGTGCGCTTGTTGTAGCGGTCCGCGATCACGCCGCCGAACGGCGAGACGAACAGCATCGGCAGCGCGATGCCGAGCGCGACGAGGCCGAGCGCGGAGGCGGCGTTGGTCAGCTCGAACGCGAGGTACCCGCGCAGGAGCTGGTTCATCTGCATCGCCATGAAGAAGGCGAGGTTGCCGCCGAAATAGATGGCGTAGTCGCGCTCGCTGAGCGCGGTGAAGGTGCGTCCCCACTCGCCGAGGCTGCGCGGCGCCTTCGCGTTCGCGCGCGCCTCCATCATCGACATCGGGCGCTTGCCGGCCGGGCCCGCGCCGTTCGAGGCGGGAGCCGCGCCGTTGGCGCCGTTCGAGGCGGCAGATCCGTTCGAGCCGGGGGCTCCGTTGGTCATGCAGCTCCAGTCGGTACGCGCGAGGTCGCAGCGGCGAAGGGGGCCGGCTCGGTGAGCCGGGCGCGACGGCGCGTCACGTTTCGGTGGTGCTTCCACCTTACGTGAGGTTTCGACTTGCCGCCAGTCGGGGCGGCCCCGGATGCACCCGTGCCCGTCGTCCGAGGTATGAGTGGGGCTACGGACTGGTGGCGATGGCCTCGCCGAACGCGAGCGCGCCCACGGCGCCCTCGACGGCGCCCCACTCGTCGACACCCGCGCGCAGGAAGTCGAACTGCTCCTCGGTGGCGAGGCCGAGCTGGACCGCCGCCGCAATGATGTGCGGCTGGAAGAACCAGTCGACGACGAAGCCGTGGAAGAACGCGACGTCCTCGTCGGTACCGAACGTGCCGAACGAGCCGCTGGGCTGGATGTCGGTGAAGCCTGCATCGAGGAGCGCGCGTCTCAGCTCGCGCCCCATCTGGGGGTAGCCCCCGTTCGCCTCGACCAGCTTCGCGAAGATGGCCCACGCCTCGGCCACCTCGGGTTCCACCGGCTCGAGGAAGCACGAGTCGACAATCACCTCGCGGGCAGCGAAGAGGCCCCCGGGCTTGAGCACGCGCCGCACCTCGGCGAGCGCCGCAGCGGTGTCGGGGATGTGCATGAGCACGGCGTGGCAATGGACGACGTCGAACTCGCCGTCCTCGAACGGAAGCTCCGTGGCGTCGCCGACGTGGAACGTCGTGTTGCCGTGACCGCCGGCCTCGGCGGCGGCGCGCGCCATCGCGACCTGCGACTCCTCGAGGTCGATCCCGTGCAGCTCGCCCGGCGCGACCGCCTCCGCGAGGCCGACCGATATGGTGCCCGGGCCGCAGCCCAGGTCGAGCACGCGCATGCCCGGCTGGAGGTGCGGGAGCAGGTGAGCCGCGTGGGTCGCGGCACTACGACGGTCGAGGAGCTGCCGGAACTCCTCGTTGTATCCCATCGTATATCCGGTCTCCGGGGTGGCTGCGTCGGGCATCGTCGCTCCCATCACGTCCGCGTTCGATACGCAGTATCCCCGTGGGAGCCGCATGACGCACGTGGAGCCGGGTGACGCCGCCGTGGCAGCGCCACGGGCAACTCGGGCAGATGAAGCCGGGCTCAGGACGACCGGGCGGTGACCTCGGCCGCGACGCCGAAGTGGTCCGATAGCTGCCTCCCGTCGTCGTGGATGTTGCTGATCGTCCCGAGCGACTCGGCCACCAAGTCGTCGCTCAGCGCGATGTGGTCGATGGTCTTGCGACCCCTGAACGCGACATCGGCGGTCGCGATGCGTATGTGCCCCGCGAAGACATCGCGCAACTTGTCCCGGCAGCGGATGGGCGCATTTCCTCTGCCCTGGCCGATCCACTGATTGAAGTCGCCCATGACGATCAGCCGCTCGGTTGGCCCGCGTCCAAGGATTGCTGATAACGCACCAAGGTAGTCCTCATGGTCCTCCCACAGCTTGCGACGGTCTGCACCGCGCCAGCCTTCGGTACGTGCAAAACCCCACGGGATGCAGACCCCGATCACCATGACGTCGCCGAGCGACGTCTGCGTGACACCGGAGACGAACAGCCCGGGCGGCAGTGACCCGCTCCCGAACCTGTCGACCTCGCGCCATGGCTGCCTTGACCACAGCACGACCATCCGCTGGCCGTCGTGTATCGGGTACCCGTAGCCCTCCTGTGAGGTGATGACGTGGCCTCGCAGAAAATCTGCATGCGCCTCGGTCAAGCAGACCAGCTCGGGCTGGTGTTGCTCGATGCGACCGAGGATCACCGGGCCCTTCTTCCATGACTTGGGCGTGACCTTCTCGACGTTCCACGTCAGCACCTTGAGGGACATGCAGTGTCCTTCCACGTGCGCCGACGTGGACCGAGATCACGTCGTCCAGTGTCGCGACTACTCCGAGGCGATCTCCCCGAGCAGATCGAGGGTGCGCCGACGCGCCTCCCTGCCGCCTTCCCGTAGTTGCACGATCGCGGCCAGCATCTCGTCGACGCCGTACTCGCCGAGGGAGCGCACGCGGTCACCGACCTCGTTCGCGGAGCCCGAGATGATCAGGCCGTCGGCCATGCGGTCGGTGAACTCGCTGTCGGCGGCCTCCTCGTAGCCCGCGGCCTGGAGCATCCGCGAGTAGAACGGGAGCCGCTGGTAGAAGCCGAACTGCTGCCGCGCGGCCGCGCGGACCGCCTCGCGGTCCTCGCTGACGACGATCGGCGTGTGGACGATCATCGCCGGCTTCGGGCGGCCCGCCGCGTCGGCGCCCTCCTGCTGGGCGGGCGTGGCGACGTCGCGGATGTACGGCAGCGGGCACATCCAGGAGATGCCGCCCTCGGTCAGCTCGCCGCTGAGGCGGAACGAGCCGGTCCGCAGCGCCGAGATCATCACGTGCACCTGCGTCGGCTGGGCGATGCGGATGTGGGCGTGCAACTGTTCGCCGTCGAAGTCGACCTCGCCCTCGTTGAGGAGCGCGTTGAGGATCGTGACGTATTCGCGGAGGTGGCTCAGCGGCTTGTTGAACTCGAGGCCCCACGTGCCCTCGATGCCGGGACGATGACTGGGCCCCACACCGAGCTTGAGCCGGCCCGGGGCAAGCTGGTCCACGGTCATCGCGCCCTGAGCCATGGTGATCGGGTGGCGCGGGTAGGTCGGCACGATCGAGGTGCCGAACGTGATGCGCTCCGCCCGTTGGGCCGCCGAGGCGAACACCGCGAACGGGTCGGGCGCAGCGCCGCCGACGGTGAGCCACGCGGTGGGGGGGGCGCGGCGGGGCGGGCCCCCCCGCGGCGGCCGCCGCCCCCCCGCCGCGCGCGCGCCCGCCGGGGGGGACGAAGGGAGAGGACACCCGCGAAAC
>VXMU01000098.1:8879-67478 GCA_009840945.1 Chloroflexota bacterium
GTCGGGGCCGAGCTGGTCGGCCTCGACGATGCGCTCGATCAGCCCGGGCGCGTCGGCCGCGACGATGTGGACGCTGAGCGGTACGGTCACCGCTAACGCCCGACGTAGTTCGGCTGGCGCTTCTCGGCGAAGGCGATCTTCGCCTCCTGCGCGTCCTCGGTGCGCTGGAGGATCGCCGTGCGCGTCTGCTCGAAGCGGTAGCCGTTGCGAAGGTCCATATCCTCGATCATGTTGAGGTTTTCCTTCGCGAGGCGGATCCCGATCGGCATCTTCGACGCGATCTCCTCGGCCTCGGCCATCGCCACGTCGAGCAGGTCCTCGACGGCGACGACGCGGTCGACGGCGCCGTGGCGGTAGGCCTCCTCCGCGTTCAGCCGGCGTGCGGTGTAGTGCATCATCCGCACGACGTGCTGCGGGAACAGCCGCATCGCGTGGCGCGCCCCGCCGAGCAGCCCGACGTCGATCTCGGGCAGCCCGAAGACCGCGCGCTCCGAGGCGATCAGGTAGTCGCAGGACGCGGCGATCGCCAGCCCGGCGCCGAGCGCCGGTCCGTTGATGGCGCCGATGACGGGGACCGCGCACTCCATGATCGAGTAGAAGTTCTCGCGGCCCTCGCGCGAGCCCGTGCGCTCGGGGCGCAGCGCGCGATCGCCGCGCGCTGCGGCCTTGATGTCGGCGCCGGCGCAGAAGACACGGTCGCCCTGCCCGGTGATGACGACAACGCGCGCGTCCTCGTCGGCCGTGATGGCGTCGAACGTGCCCTGGATGTCCCACTCGGGCGACATCGCGTTCACGGGCGGGTTGTCGAAGACCACCAGGCGGATGTGGCCGTGGTTCTCCACGCGAAGCTCGGACATGCTGTGCTCCTCTCGGGCGCTCGCGCGCCGGATGCGTCTGGTGCTAGCGGCCGACGAAGACGGGGTCGCGACGCTCCATGAAGGAGCGGACGCCCTCGATGCCGTCCTCGCTGGTGAACATGATGTTGACGAAGGGGCTGGTGAGGTCCTGCACGCGCGCGAGGTCGTTCTCCTCGAGCATGTACACCATGCGCTTGATCGCGGCCATGCTCAGCGGCGGCCCCTTCGCGATCTCGGTCGCCATCTCGACCGCGCGGTCCATCAGCTGCTCGCGGGGGACGACGTCGAGCACGAGGCCGAGCTCGAGCGCCTCCTGCGCGTTGATGCGCCGGCCCGTGAACATCAGCTCGAGGCCGCGCTGCGCGCCGACGACCTTCGGCAGGAAGTAGCCGAGGCCGAAGTCGGCGATGATGCCGCGCTTCGTCTGCGCGACCTGGAAGATCGCGTCGTCCGCCGCGATGCGCAGGTCGGTCGCGAGCGCGAGGCCGAAGCCCATGCCGACGCAGAAGCCGTTAATCGCCGCGATGATCGGGACGTCGCAGTCGCGCAGGTGGCGGATTGCGTAGCTCTCGCCGTGCGCGCGCCGCCACGGCGGGCGCTTCGCCTCGAGGTCCGCGCCGGGGAATCCCGTCACGTCGCCGCCGGCGCAGAAGGCGCGGCCCTCGCCGCTGAGGACGATCGCACGGACGTCGTACTCCCCGGCGTTCAGGTTATCGACGAAGTCGTTGATCTCGGTCTGCATGGCCGGCGCCCAGGCGTTGAGCTTCTCCGGCCGGTTGAGCTTGACGATCGCGACCTGGTCGCGCATGTCGACGGTGATCGCGTCGTACTTCGTGGCAGTCGTGGTCATGGTTCCTCCTCGGGCCGATGCGATCGGCCGTGTTCGCGCGTGCGCATGCTACCGCGTGCGAGGGCTGCCGGGGCGCCTCGACTCACGGAGCGGGGTCGCGCTCCACGCGCTCCGCGCGCCGGGCGCGGACGGGTGCGTCGGCACGCCACGGATCGCGGCCGGAGCGGCGCACCAGCGCCCGGCGGTACGCCGGCACGACGACGAGCAGCAGCGCGCCCACCAGCCCCGCGACGCCGAAGACGCCGAAGGCCGCGCCCGCGAGGGCCGCGACCGCCCGGTGGCGCGCCCCCTCGCTGAGCATCGCCCCGCCGATCGCCATCAGCGTGGAGAGGCCGAGCGCCAACACCAGCACTTCCACGAGCCACCTCGACAGCCCACCACGGCACGCAGTGTACGGCGGCTCGTCGCGCCTCGGACCGTCACGAGGAGGCGAGGGATGCACGGTCGGGCTCGCTCGCGCAACATGCACACGTGTCGACGATCTGGCTTCGACGTGTCCTCGCCGTGCTGGTCGGCTTCGCGTTCGCCGCGACGCTGCTGGCATTCCTCGTGCTCCACGCGGCGAGCTCGACCGTCGTGCGCCCCGGCTTCTACACCGACCAGCTCTCGGAGGCTGAGGCGTACCGCTTCGTCACCACGGACCTCGTCGACGCGCTGGTCGAGGACGCACGCGCGCTCGACGCCGACGAGTTCGACGAGGACCTCACCGACAACCCGATCGCCAGCTCCGGCCTGACCACGCCGCAGATCGCCGACGCCCTGCGTCGCGCCATCCCGCCCGAGGAGTTCGAGGCGGTCGCCGCACCCGCCATCGAGGAGCTGGTGGAGTACCTGGCCGGTGAGCGGGACTCGGCCACCGTCTCGATCGCCCTCGGCCCGTACGTCGAGGCCGCCGTGCTGGAGCTCACCGCGCTGATGCGCGAGTCCGGGGCGTACGAGGAGCTGCTGGAGCGCGAGCTGGAGCCCATCTTCGACGAGTGGGCCAGCGAGGCGCTGCCGCCCGACCAGCAGGAGCCCGGCTGGGTGACGTTCCTCGGCGGCAGCAGCGGCAACACGCGCAACAGCCTCGTCCGCGTCTTCACGCGCGTCGTGACGCCCGAGTGGCTCGCCGAGCAGGTCGAGGACGGCGCCGGCGAGATCACGTCGTACGTGGTCGGGTCGTCCGATGGGTTCGAGCTGCGGGTTGCGCTCGACGATGGGCAGGCCGCCGCTGCCGCCGCCGAGATCGAGGCCATCCTCGGCGAAGCCGACGCGTACGAGCTCGCACACTCAACGGTCATCAGACCGGCCGTCGAGGGGCAGGTGGACGCGGTCGTCGCGCTGCCCTACGGGCTCGAGGTGACGCGCGAGGCAGTCCTCGCCGCGCTGCGGGAGGCGATGCCGCGCGAGTGGGTGGAGCAGCAGGCCGCGGTGCTCGCAGCGGGAGTCGGCTCCTACCTGACCGGCCAGTCCGAGGGGTTCACGTTCGAGATCGACGTCCCGAAGGAGGCGGCAGCGACGACGCTGGCCGATGCTGTGGCTGCTTCGTTCAGTGAGGAGTATGGGCGCGCGCCAATCTGCGCTACAAGCACCGATGCGATCAGGGCACATGCGGTACTGAGCGTCGGAGCCGTCTCGCCCGTCTGCCGGCCGCCGGACTTGAGTGTCGAAGACATTCGGAAGGACGCCACGCTCGTGATCCGGGCTGCTATCGACGAGTCGGTCATGGCCCGCGTGCCGGACACCGTCACCTACACCGAGCGCGACTTGCGCGCGGCCCTCGAACGCGACGGCGGGCCGGACGCCCTCGACGCGCTCGATGACGTGCGTGCGCTGTTCACGTCGGACTGGACGTACACCGACGCCGACCTGCGCGCCGACCTCTCGGAGGACGAGGTGGGGGCGCTCGACGACGTCCGGGCGCTCCTCGGCGACGGCCTGTCGGTCGAGGTGGCTGCCGAGGACCGCGAGGGTTTCGAGGAGGCGTTGGAGGGCGCGCGCGCCGCCGCGGACGGCGTGCGGTCGGGCCGCTGGGTCGCCCTCGTCATCGCGCTGGCATTGCTGGTCACGGTGGGCGCTGTCGGCGCCGACAGCTGGCGTGGACGGCTCGCGTGGGTGGGCGCGGCGCTCCTCGGCGCGTCGGTCCCCATCCTTGTCGTCACCGGGCCGATCTACCAGGCCGCGTCGGACGCGGTGCTCGACGCCCTGCGCGACGAGATCGCGGCCGAGCCGGGCGTGGCGTTCGCGCTGACATCGGACCTCCTGACCCACAAGCTCCTCGACATCGTCGAGCTGAGCGCCGACGAGGTCGTCGGCGGGATCGCGCGGAACAGCTTGCTGCTCGCGATCCTCGGCGCCGCCGTGCTGGCCGCCTCGCTCGCGTGGGAGCGCATCGCGGGAGCGATGGGGCGCCGCCGGAGCTGACCCCTCCTCGGCGCACCCGCCGGGCCGCACCGCCGATGGCCTTGAGCGGGGCGCGCCGTATCATGACGCGCCATGCTGAACCGTCCGGGCCCGGCTTCCGACGGCAGCGCCCCGGGCGCGGCGATGCCTCCGGGCGCCCACGGCCGCAGGCGCGCGCCCGCGTGGTGGCCTCGTATCTACTACGGCTGGTACATGGCCACGGCCGGCGCGGCCAGCAACTTCCTCGTGCTCGGCATCACGGTGTTCGGCTTCGGGGTGTTCATCCCGCCGATGCGCGACGAGCTGGGCTGGACGATCGCCCAGATCTCGCTCGCGTTCTCGTTACGGAGCTTCGAGAACGGGCTGCTCGCGCCCTTCACCGGCTTCATGGTCGACCGGCTCGGGGCGCGCCGGATGGCGTTCACGGGACTCATCGCGCTCGTGATCGGGCTCCTGCTGTTCTCGCAGTCGAGGACCCTCTGGGCGTTCTACGCGGCGAGTCTCGTGATGGCGTTCGGGCAGAGCCTCGGGTCGTTCACGCCGTTCAGCGCGGCGCTGATGAACTGGTTCAACCGCCAGCGCGGCCGCGCGATGGGCCTCGTCTCCACGGGTAACGGCGCGGGTGGCCTCGCGGCGCCCGTGCTCGCGACGATGATCGTGCTGATCGGCTGGCGCGAGACCGCGATCGTCGCGGCGCTCGTCATCGGGGTCGTCGGCTTCCCGCTCGCGATGACGCTGCGCGACCGCCCGGAGCCGTACGGCTACGCCCCCGACGGTGTGCCGCTGGACCAGGCGGCGCGCGAGCGGGCCGCGCGTGGCGGGCCGCCCGCGGGCATGACGGGGATGAGCGTGGGCGAGGTGCTGCGCACCCCGGCGTTCTACCTGCTGGCGATGTCGTCGGGGCTCGGCGGCGCGATCCTCGGGACGTGGATCGTGCACCAGATCCCGCACCTCGAGGCCGAAGGGTTCTCGCTGCAGGCGGCCGCCTCGATCGCCGGCTTCTACGCCCTGTTCCAGATCGCGATGCGATACGTGCTGGGCTGGGTCGGAGACACGGTGGGGCGGCGGCCGATGTTCGTCGCGTCGTTCGTGCTGATCGGGATCGGGCTGCTCGTGTTCAGCCGGCTCAACCCCGCCCAGTGGTGGCTCATCCCGGTCTACTACTTCACGTTCGCGACCGGGCACGCGACCTTCGTGGTGATGAGCCAGACGGTGGTCGCCGACTACTTCGGCACGAGGCGTTTCGCGACCATCCGCGGGCTCGCCCAGAGCACCGCGATGCCGCTCGGCATCATCGGGCCGTTCTTCGCGGGGTGGATGTTCGACCGCACCGGCAGCTACGAGGTCGCACTCACCGTGCTGTCGAGCTGCGCGATCTTCGCGGCGATCTGCATCCTGCTGATCCGCCGGCCGCAGTGGGGCGAGCTTCCCGCCGCTCCCGCACCGACCCCCGCGCCCGCCCCGGCGATCGTGCCGGCCATGCCCGCCCCGGCGGCGACCTCGGACGGGCCGGCCGCCGCGATGCAGCCGCAGTCGACACACCGCGGCATGGGCGACGCCGAGCCGGACGGCGCGGCGAGCAGCCCGGCCTACGAGCCCTCGGCCTCGCTCCAGAGGTAGCGCCCCGTCGCCAGCGCGACGACCACGAACAGCGCGTCGACGATCGGGAAGTAGACGACGTGCGAGGTGACCGCCTCGCCGCTCTCGCTGTCCGGGTTAAGCGTCCAGATCCAGCCCCAGAAGAAGAGCATCGCCAGCACGACCGCGCCGTAGAACGCGAAACTCACGCGCACGTACTCGACCACCGAGGGCTCCTCGCCGGCCTGCGCGCGCTTGCGCATGTAGCCGACGACCAGCGCCACCAGCGTCGACGCGGCCATGAACCAGTTGATGACCTCCCACACCGGGTAGTCGGCTCCGCCGTCGTGGTAGAGGGGGGTCAGGATGAGGTTCGCCCACGCCGCGACGGCCGTCGCGAGCAGCAGCACCGCGAGCGCTCTCTTGACCAGTTCCATGTCACCCTCGCTTTCGTGAGACGATGAATCACGCAGGTTGAGCCTCACCTTACGCCCGTGTGTCGCGGCGTCCGGCGCCGCCGCGACCCGAGGAACCGCACAGCGAGCGCGGGGCCTATAGTTAACGTTCGGTGCCACCTCGGGAGGCGCGCGTGAGCGTCACGCAAGAACGTCCTTCGGCCTCTGCTCCCCCTGTCCCCGTCGGCCCGCTGACCCACGACGGCCTCAACGACCTCACGAACGGCGCCACACCCATCACGCGGCCCGCCGCGCCCGCGACCAACGGCGGGATGATGGCGCCCGCGGCGCCCGCTCCCGCCGTGGCCGCCGCGAGGAAGCAGCCGCGCATCTTCTACGGCTGGTGGATGGTGGGCGGGGCGTTCCTCGCCGCCTTCACGACCGCCGCCGCCCAGGGCTACATCGCCGGCGCCTTCCTGGTGCCGATGAGCGACGAGCTGGGGTGGACGCGCGCGCAGTTCCTGTACGGGCAGACCGTCGGCCAGTTCTTCATGGCCTTCGCCGGGTTCTTCGTCGGCGCGTACGTGGACCGCTACGGCGCGCGGCCGCTGATGTTCATCGGCGCGACGTTCCTCGCCGGCGCACTCTTCGCGCTCTCCGAGGTGCAGGAGCTGTGGCAGTGGGTGATCCTGCGCGGCGTCTTCAGCATGCTCGGCTCGGCGTTGCTCGGGTTCCTCGCCGTCAACGTGACGCTCTCCAAGTGGTTCGTGGAGCAGCGCGGGCGCGCCATCGGCCTCGCCTCCATCGGCGTCTCGATGGCGGGCATCCTCCTGCCCGTGGTCGCCACGTGGTACGTCGACGAGTTCGGGTGGCGCGCGACGTGGCGCGTGATGGCGCTCGGCGTCGTGGTGCTGGGGTACCCGGCCGCCGCGATCATGCGGCGCACGCCCGAGGACTACGGGATGCACCCGGACGGCAAGAGCGAGAGCCAGATGGCGAGCGGCGGCGGCGCTCGCGCGCTGGCCGACTTCGCCAACTCGTTCACGCGCGGGCAGGCGATTCGGACGCAGGCGCTCTACGTGCTGATCGTGACGTTCGGCCTCGGCAGCCTCGGGCTGATGACGATCATCGTGCTCAGCATCCCGTACCTCACCGACTCCGGCTTCAGCCGCGGCACGGCGGCGATCATGCTCTCGATCCTCGCGATCCCGGCGGGCGTCTCGAAGCCCGTGTGGGGCTGGATGGCCGATGTCTGGTCGGAGCGGCTCTCGACCTCGCTGAGCTTCGTGATGAACGCCGCCGCCATGGTCATCATCGTGCTGGCGGCGCAGACCGGGGCGACGTTCATGCTCGCGATCGGGTTCTTCGTCGTTGGATGGGGCATCGGCGGGCAGATCCCGCTCCAGGAGACGATCTGGGCGAGCTACTTCGGCCGCCGCTATATCGGCGCCGTGCGGTCGGTGGCGATGCCGTTCACGATGCTCATCGCGGCGTCCGGCCCCATCCTCGTGGCCACGTACTTCGACACCTTCGGCAACTACGACCTGGCGATGTTCGGTGTGGCCACCGCGTGGGGCGTGGCCGCGCTGCTCATCCTCATCGCGCGCCGCCCGCGCCTCCCCGAGTCGGCCGAGGTGCCTGCGGCCGCCTGAGCCCCACGCCACGTTCTGCCTGCCGGGCCATCGGGCTATCATGGCGGCTGCCGCGCGCCCATCACTCCGCGTCGGCGCCGCTCATGAAAGGACCTGACGTGTCGTACAAGCATCTCACCATCGAGCGCAGCGACCACATCGCCACCATCACCATGAACCGCCCCGAGGCACTGAACGCCCTCGACCGCGGTCTTACGCGCGACATGCACATGGCCATCGAGGAGCTCTCCGGCGAGTTCCCCGACATCCGCGTCGTGATCCTCACCGGCGCCGGCCGCGGCTTCTGCTCCGGCGCGGACGTGATGGCGCAGGCGCGCGGGCTCACCCCCAGCGAGCCCGAGCCGCACGACCCGCTCAACAGCATCCCCCCGCTCGCCCCCGAGCTGCAGGCGATGCCGCAGCCGGTCATCGCAGCCGTCAACGGCGTCGCGGCCGGTGCGGGCTTCTCGCTCGCGATGGCCTCGGACATCCGGGTCGCGGCGGAGAGCTCGCGCTACTCGGTGATCTTCGTGAAGCGCTCGCTGGTGCCGGACACCGGCTCCTCGCACTCGCTGCCGGCGGTCGTCGGCCGCGGGACGGCGATGGAGATGGCGCTCACGGGCCGCGTGTACGATGCGGCGTGGGCGTTCGAGCGCGGGCTCGTGAACTACGTGGTGCCGGACGACCAGGTGCTGGCCGAGGCGCGCGTGCTGGCCTCGGAGATCGCGAACAACCCGCCGCTGTGCGTGCAGTCGATCAAGCAGCTGATGCACCGCACGGACCGGCTGGCAGAGGTGCTCCCGTACGAGCACGACGCGAACACGCCGTCGATGAACACGGCCGACCGTCGCGAGGCGGTGATGTCGTTCGTGGAGAAGCGCGACCCGGTCTTCGTCGGGCGGTAGTCGGGATGGAACAGGACGACGTTCTGAGGGCCCGCGTCTTCAGCGAGGGCCGGATCACCATCCCAGGGCACGTGCGGGGTGCGCTCGGCCTTCGCCCCGGCGACAGGATCGAGTTCACCGAGAGCGGCGACGGGTACCGGATCAGCCGGGAGAGCCCCGACGCCGACCGCGGCCTGAACGAGTCGGCGGAGTAGCGAGCCACCAAGCACGGGTCGCTACTCGCCGCCCTCGATCCACGCCCGGATCAGCTGGTGCGCGATGGTGAACGGCGGGGGGACGCCGAACCCCACGTCCGGCGAGGGGCCCGCCCCCTCTCTGGCCGACGCGAGGGCGACCGCAACGTCCTCGCGGGTGAACCACTGGGCGTCGCCGATCTCCTCGTGGTCCACCTCGATCTCCGCGCTCACCGCCTCGGCGTGGCAGCCGATCATGAGCGACGACGGGAACGGCCACGGCTGCGTGGAGTGGTAGCGCACCGCGCCCACGCGCACGCCCGTCTCCTCGAACACCTCGCGCCGGACCGCCTCCTCGATGGTCTCGCCCGGCTCCATGAAGCCCGCGACGCAGGTGTACATCGGGGCGCGCCGCGCAGTGGGGTTCGCGAGGAGCGCACGGTCGCCGCGCGCCACCAGCACGATCACGACCGGGTTCACGCGCGGGAAGTGCTCGGCGTCGCACGCGGTGCAGCGGCGCATGTCGCCGCCGAGACGCGGCACAGTCCCGGCGCCGCACGTCGCGCAGAACCCGTTGCGGGCGTGCCAGTCGAGCATTGAGCGTGCCTGCGCGAGGATGCCCGTCTCCTCGAGCGGTAGCGCCGCCCCGGCGTCGCGCGCACCCATGAACGCATCCCCACCGGCGAGGGCGTCGAGGTCCGCCGGTGGGGCCGCGCTCACGTCGACCGCGAGATGGGGAGTCGCGTCGCGCACGCCGAGCAGCACCTGCTCGCCCTCGGCGTCCGGCAGCTCGTCGCGGCTCCGCCACGCCAGCCGCGGCGACGCCTCGCCCCCCGCGATGAGGGGGTCGAGGTCGCGGAACGCGAGGTAGCGCGCGGCCGGGTCGGCGAGCGTCGCCTCGAGCCACGCGCGGTCACGCCGCTCGTTCGAGGAGCGGTCCAGGGGGTTGCCGGAGAAGGTGTTCGCGGCCGGGGTCATCCCGCCCGCGACTCCTCGGCGCCCTGGGTCTGGAGGAACGGGTTGCCCGAGCCGCGCGGGAGCCGCAGCAGGAAGGCGACGGGGATGGCGATGCCACTCAGTGCGGCCAGGAAGAGGACGCCCGTGAAGTAGGTGCCCTGGATGTCGAAGAACAGCCCGAGGATCATCGGCGCCAGCACGGCGAACGGCACCGACGTGAAGTTCGTGAGACCCTGGATGGTGCCGAACGAGGGCAGCCCGAAGAGGCGCCCGACCAGCACGGGGCGCGACGGGATCATCCCGCCGAAGCTAATCCCGAACAGCGACGCGAAGATCACGATCTGCCAGTAGCTCGTCGCGTACGCGACCACGAGCAGCGACGACATCTGGATGGCCAGCAGGAGCGCGGGCACGATCCGGAGGTCGAAGTCGCGACGCGACAGGAAGTCCATCAGCATGCCCCCCAGCACCCGCCCGAGCAGGCTCACGAGGGTCATCACGGCCAGGCTGAACGCGCCCGCCTCGCGGGAGAAGCCGAGGCTCACCAGGTACGGGATCTGGTGCAGCATGAAGCCCGAGATGCCGGTCGACAGCACGCCGTAGATGAGCGCGAGCACCCAGAAGTTGCGGTCCTTCAGGGCCTGCCCGGACGTCATGCCGCCCTCGACCGGGCTGCCCATCGCGACGACTTCCTCGTCGGTGTCGCCGTCGGGATTGAGGCCCTTGTCGGCGGGCTTCGAGCGGATCAGCATCGCGCACGGGAGGCCGAACAGCAGCATGCCGAGGCCGAGGATGAACGCGGACTCGCGCCATCCGTAGGTCGCCTCAAGCCACACGACGATCACGACGAACGGCCCGCTCAGCGCGCCGCCCGAGAAGCCGATGCCCAGCGCCTTGCCGCGCTGGCGCCGGAACCAGTTCACGATCGCGGTGTTGAAGCCCACGCCCATCGTCGAGCTCATACCAATCGAGACGAGCGAGAACGACGCGAAGAGCATCCACAGCGACTGCATGAACGCGAGCGACATGATCCCGAGCCCGATCATGACCACGCCGCCGATCGCCGCCGGCCGCGCCCCGTGGCGGTCGACGAACGCCCCGATGAGCGGCCCAACGGCCCCGCCGACCGGCTGCATGAAGAGCGCCGTCAGGGAGCCGATGCTGCGGCTCCACCCGAACGTCTCGAGAATCGGGACGAAGAGGACGCCGAAGCCGTAGACGAAGGATGCACTGACGTACCAGTGGATCCCCATCATCCCGGCGATCATGTACCAGCCGTAGAAGAGCCCTCGTCGGCGTCGAGGTGGGGCGGCGGCCACGCCGCCGGGCGCGGCTCCGTCGACGGGCGGTGCGGCCGACGCCGCGAGCGCGGCGGGCCGCGGCATGAGGTCCTGCATGCCGTCGTGCGTGAGCGCGGCGAGCCTCGCCGCCGTCGCCGGGTCGCGGACCGGAACAGCCACGGGTTTCCCGATTCGTGCCGCAACACGGTAGCAGTCGCGCCGCTCGGGCGCTGCGTCGCCCCGGCGGGCGGCGCGAGAGATCCGTCGCCTCGGGCCGTTCGTAATACGGCCAGAGGGCTTCGGGAGAGCGGCGCTCAGTACCCCCGCCGACGCCGCACTCCCCGCCCGCATCAGTGGCTGCACGGAGGTTCGGCATGACCCGCTCGAAGTACGTCACCTCGGCCCGAGGACTCCTCGGCGCGTGTCTCCTGGTCCTCGCGTTCGCGCTCGCCGGGTGCGCCGGTGAGTTCGAGGACGACGATGACGACGACCCATATCAGACCACTACGACCGCCACGGCCGACGCGACGACCACTTCGACGAGCCAGGCGGTGACGACCGCGGCGTCGTCCAGCCTGGCGTCGGCGACGGACAGCTCGGACGACAGTGACGGCGCCGCCACCACCGCGAGCGTGATCCAGGATTCCAACGAGGATGCGGCGCCGGGCAAGGAGGGCATCGGGTACTTCGGGCCGGAGTCGGGCGGGACCGCGAACCCCAACGACCGGCCGCTGCCCCTCATGTACTTCGAGAGCCACGGGGTCAACCCGTTCGTCGACGCCGACGAGGACCCGCTCTCCACGTTCGCCCTCGACGGCGACACCGCGTCGTACGAGATCCTCGGGCTCTACCTCGGCGAGGCGCGGCTCCCGCCGCCGGAGTCCGTGCGCATCGAGGAGTACGTGAACAGCCTGCCGCAGGACTACCCCGCGGCGTCGACGGCGCTCGGGCTGCACCTCGACGCAGGTCCCTCGCCGTTCGGGCCCGAGGGCTACGTGCTGCTGCGCGTGGGCGTGAGCAACCCGCGGCCGGACACGGACCGCGACCCCGTGTCGCTGATCTTCATCATCGACACGTCGGGCTCGATGGCCTCCGACAACCGCCTCGGCCTCGCGAAGACCATCGCCGAGGGCATCGCGGACCGCATGATCGACGGCGACCGGGCGGCGCTCGTGACGTACGGCGACTTCGCGGTCAGGAACATCGACTTCGTCAACTACGACCGGCGGTCGAACCTCGTCACGGCGCTGCGCGGCCTGTACGCCAACGGCAGCACGTACGCTGAGGCCGGCCTGCGCATGGCGTATGGCATGGCCGAGGACGAGCTCGACGAGGGGCGCACGGTCCGCCTCGTGCTCTTCTCCGACGGCGTCGCGAACGTCGGCGCCACCGGGCCGGAGTCGATCCTCGAGTTCGTCGACGAGCAGGCGCACCGGCAGGCGACGCTGACCGCGATCGGCGTCGGCATCTCCGGCAACTACAACGACGTGCTGATGGAGGCGCTCGCGAACCGCGGCAACGGGACCTACCACTACCTCTACGACCACGCGGCCGGCGAGGAGTACCTCTCCGAGGACGTGAACGGCGTCTTCACGGAGACCGCTCGCGACGCGCGCATCCAGATCGAGTTCAACGCCGACGCCGTCCGCAAGTACCGGCTGATCGGCTACGAGAACCGCGCGGTCGCCGACGAGGACTTCGAGGACGACACGCTAGACTTCGGCGAGCCCGGCTTCGCGCGCGACGTGACCGCGCTCTACGAGCTGCGCCTCGAGGAGGGCGCGTCGGCGAGCGACACGCTCGCCACGGTCCGGCTGCGCTGGCTCAGCCCGGCCTCCGGCGGGGCGATCGAGACCTCGGCCGGCATCAGCGTGGGCGATGTCGCGGGCAGCGTCGGCGACACGAGCGCGCACTTCCGCCAGGCCGCCGCGGTCGCCGAGTTCGCCGAGTTGCTGCGCAAGTCGTTCTGGGCGCAGTGCGGCGAGATCTCGGCAGTCGCGGACCTCCTCGACGGCATCGACGACGAGCTGGGCGGGGACAGCGACTACACTCGGCTCGTGGGCCGCGTGGCGCGGGCGTCGGAGTACTTCGAGCCTTACTGCAAGGAGTAGCGCCACGGAGCGACCGCGCGCGCGAGGAGCCATCGATGACCGCCCAGACCGAGAGCACCATGCCCACCGACATCGCTATCGTCGATACGCTCCTCGGCATCCCGTCGGTCGACAAGACGGGCGCGTACGACTGGCTGCGCCCGCTGCTGCGGGACGCCGAGTCGCTCGACGCGTTCGACTTCCCGGTGCAGTACCAGTACCACGCGCTGCCCGACGTGCCGAAGGACGGCACCGTTGACGACATGATCGACTTCACCGTCGAGCAGATGAGCACCGCATCTGGAAGGCGCTGCTGGGCGTTGGCCTCGACGCGGACGACCCGGGGCGGCGTGCGATGGAGCGCTACCCGGAGCGCTCTTCGGTAGCTTCAGCATCGACCCCAACCTCGGCGTCCCGACGCTGCGCGAGCTGCAGCATGCCGTCGAGGACCTCGGCGTGAAGGCGGCGAGCGTGACGCCCGCGTTCGTCGCCCCGCAGTGCCCGATCAACGACAAGCGGATGTACCCGGTCTATGCGAAGTGTTGCGAGCTCGACATCCCGATCCTCTGCACGACGGGCGTGCCGGGCCCGCGCGTGCCGATGGCGCCGCAGGACGTCTCGCTCATCGACGAGGTGATGTGGTTCTTCCCGGAGCTCAAGTTCGTGATGCGGCACGGCGGGGAGCCGTGGACGTGGCTGGCGGCGAAGCTGCTGCTGAAGTGGCCGAACCTCTACTACTCGACCAGCGCGTTCGCGCCCAACCACTACCCGGACGACATCGTGCAGTTCGCGAACACGCGAGGGGCGCACAAGGTGATGTACGCGGGCTACTTCCCGGCCGGGCTCTCGCTCGACCGCATCTTCCGCGACATGCCGTACGTGCCGTTCCGCGAGCACGTCTGGCCGAAGTTCCTGCGCGACAACGCCGTGCGCGTCTTCGGCCTCGAGGAGTAGCGGGCCTCCGGCTGCCTACCGGCCCTGGAACTGCGGCTCGCGCCTCTCGAGGAAGGAGCGGATGCCCTCGGCGCCGTCCTCGGTCGCGCCGAGCTGGCGGTTGTAGGCCTGGCTCAGCTCCTGCACGCGCGACAGGCCGTCTTGCTCGACGACGTTGACCATGCGCTTCGAGGCTGCCATGCCCAGCGGTGGCCCGCCCGCGATCTCCGTCGCGAGCTCGACTGCACGCGCCTCAAGGTCCTCGACCGGTACGACCTCGAGCACGAGGCCGAGGTCGAGCGCCTCCTGCGCGTCGATGCGGCGGGCGGTGAAGATGAGCTCGAGCGCGCGCTGGCGGCCGACCTGCTCCTGGAGGAAGTAGCTCAGCCCGTACTCCGGGACGATGCCGCGCTTCATCTGCGCCGCCTGGAAGATCATGTTGTCGGCCGCGATGCGGAGGTCGCAGGCGAGGGCAAGGGAGAAGCCGCCGCCCATCGCGTAGCCGTTGATGGCGCCGATGATGGGCGCGTCACAGTCGCGCATGAAGCTGACCACCTCGACCTCCGGGTGGCCGCGCCGCCACGGGTCGGGCTCGGCGTCGGGATCCTTGGGCGAGAAGTCCCCGCCGGCGCAGAAGGCGCGACCGGCGCCCGTGAAGACGATGACGCGCGTCTGGTAGGAGCCACGCTTGAAGGCGGCAAAGTAGTCGTTCAGTTCCTGGATGAGGTCGGGGTTGAGCGCGTTGAGGCGCTCGGGCCGGTTCATCCGCACCACGGTCACGCCGCCGTCGCGCGCCTCGACCTCCACCACGCTCTCGACCGTCGTCGTCATCGCCCACCTCCGTCGATGTGTCGTGCTCGTGGCGTGCAGGGTACAGGGCGTCGAGTAGACCGTGGGCGAACGGCGATCGCGGGCTGCCGTCGGCTACTCGGCGAAGTCGAACAGCACGGGGGCGTGGTCCGAGGGCTTCTTGCCCTTGCGGAAGTCGCGGTCGAACCCCGCCTCACGCAGCCTCGACGCGAGGTCGGGGCTCACGAGGGCGAGGTCGATGCGCAGGCCGAGGCCGCGGTGGAAGTTGCCGCCGCGGTAATCCCACCACGTGTGCTGCACCAGGTCCGGCTCGACCACGCGGAAGGCGTCCGCCAACCCGGCGTCGAGGATCGCGCGCAGGCGCTCGCGCTCCGGCTCGCTGGTGTGCGTGGCGCCCTCGAAGGCCTCGGGGTCGTACACGTCGATGTCGGCGGGGGCGATGTTGAAGTCGCCGGCGATGGCGAGTGGCTGCCCGGAGAGCGCGCGGGTGCGCTCCGCCATGGCGTCGAGGAAGGCGAGCTTGGCGTCGTACATCGGGTCGTCGAGCGCCCGGCCGTTGACGACGTAGACACTGGCGACGCGGACGCCGTTCAGGGTCGCCTCGACCCAGCGGGCCTCCTCGGGCAGCGGGTTGCCGGGCAGGTCCGTCGAGACGTCGTCGAGCGCCGCGTCGTGGCGGGCGAGGATGGCGACGCCGGCCCACTGCCCGGCCGAGTGGTCGGCGGCGTGGTAGCCGGCGGCGGCGAGTTCGTCGTGCGGGAACGTCTCCGGCGCGACCTTCGTCTCCTGCAGGCAGACGGCGTCAGGCGCGTGGATGTCGAGGAACTCGAGCAGGCGCGGCAGGCGCGCCCGCACCGAGTTCACGTTCCAAGTGGCGAGTAGCACGACGACGCCCCGCGTGTCGCGGCGCGTCGTCGCGCGATGTGCCTGCTACGCGTCCCGGCGATCAGGCCTGGAACAGCATCTCGAAGACGACGTAGAAGACGACGGTCAGGACGAAGCCCGAGATGAGCACGCCCCGGATCGTGTCGTACGGCGCCTTCGACCAGTGCGGCGCGTGGCCGAACGGCCAGCCCAGCGCGTTGAGCTCGATGGCCCCGACGATGACCACGAAGATCACCCACCACGCCGCGAGCGAGTCGTTCGCGAGGCTCCCCGCGAAGTGGCTCGAGCCGAACAGGTGCGAGGTGCCGCCCATGAAGAGCAGCATCGGGATCGAGAACAGCGTGTTGGTGCGCGACGCCAGCGCTGCGCGGCGGGCCGCCGCCGGAGCGCCCGGGTCCGCCTCGCCGCCGTCGGCGACGGTGTTGGCCGAGCCGATGGCGATCTGCTGCGCGGGCCAGATCACGAGCCAGACGTTGCTGAACATGATGATGCCGAGGATGCCGCCGCCGGCGATCGCCGTGCCCTGCACCGTGCTGAAGTAGTCGCGCGTGATCTGCTCGTTGAAGGCGAGGATCAGGATGCCCGTGAGCACCGTGAACATCGCGCCCCAGCGGAACCACCACAGCGCGCGCCAGGTGACGCGCCGCATCGCCTCGGACCGGCCCTCGGGCGTCATCTCCGCGAAGGCGGGCACCTGCACGAAGTTGAAGTAGTAGAGCAGGCCGATCCAGGTAATGCCGGCGAGGAAGTGCGCCCATCTCGACAGGAATGAGTAGCCTTCCTGGGTCAGAATCTCCATATCCCCCACCTTCCAAGATCCGCCGCGTTGGGCGGGAGCTTATCACACGGGATCGAGGCCGGTGCGGGATGCAAATGCGCGATCAGGGCCGGTATTGCACAGTGTTACAAACGCTCACTCATTCGATAACGAGGACGCCCTCCATGCCCACCTCGCGGTGTCCGGGGATCGTGCAGTAGAAGTCGATCGTCCCCGCCCCCGGCACACGCAACAGCAGCGTCGCCGACTCTCCACGGTCGAGCAGGACGTGCACGTCGTACTCCTCGCTCTCAAGCGCGCTGGGCGAGGCGTCACCGGTGAACACGTCGATCGTGAAGTCGTGCTCGATGACGCCACGGTTGCGCATCTCGATGGCGAACACGGAGCCGGCGGGCGCGCGCAGCTCCTCGACGCTGTAGGCGATGTCACGCATGTCGAGCTTGAGCGTGACCACGGGGGCCTCGCCGTTGAGCGTCGGGCCGGGCGTCGGCGACGGCGTGGGGGTCCCGCTCCCGCTCGACCCGCCGCCTCCGCCCGTGCAGGCTGCGAGCATGAGCGCGAGGACCAGCAGTCCTCCCGTCAGCGTCGAGGCTCGGACCACACGTCGCAGCGTCGTCATGCGTGCTCCCGCCATGCGTCTGGTGAGGCTGTACCAGTGTCCGTGCGCGAGGTGTTGAGCGGAAGCTGGCGCAGCGCGCAGAGCGCACCGCTTATGTCCATAATTGTGGGTTACGTTGATAAGTGGCCGTGTGTTATGGTGTCGGCGGGTGAAGAACCCTCGCGGGGTCGGCCGGATGAGTGGCGCCGGCCGACCTCCGCTCCTCCCTCTCGATTCCAGCTAGTTATGTAGAAGGACGCGCGGGCGTTGGCGCTCGCCAGGAGTGATCCGCGCCACAGTCGAAGCGCCGGTCGCGCCCCCCGGACCCCCTCACCCTCGCCTTCTCCCCCCGTCGGGGGAGAGGGAACTCGCTCGACGGGCGCAGACGATCACGGTGTATCCGGGGCCTCGCCTCGTTCGTCGTCGTCGAGGACTGCGTAGAGCGCGTCGCGCTCGGCGAGATCGACGAGTTCCCGCCCGGCCTCCCAGGTGGGCAGCGGCGGCAGCCCGCAACCCAAATCAGCATCCTCGCGCGCGACCGAGTCCAGGAACGGGCGGACGGCGTCGAGGAAGCCGGGGGTGTTTTGACCGTGGACATTATGTCCGCAGTCGGCAACCGTCACGAGCTGCCCCCGTGGTAGCGCGTCCGCGAAGCGTTCCGCCCCTTCTGGCGTCAGGACGTTCGACTCCCCGCCCCGCACGACGAGGGCCGGCAGGTCGAACGAACGCACGGCATCGAGGTCCGGTGCGCCCTCGATGCGGCCGTCGTCGCTGCGCTCGGCGCCTTCGCGGCGGAAGTCCGGGCTGTGGAGCAGCCGGTCGGACTTCGAGACGAACTTGCCGTCGGAGCGCTGCAGCAGGTTGTAGCGCACCGTGCGCGTGATGTGCTCGCGGCTGCGGTACGGGTCGTACGCCGTCACGCGCTCGATGAACTCGTCGAGATCGTCGAACTCCACGTTCTCCTGCACGAAGGCGCGGATCACGTCGGCGCCCTCGCCCGAGACCTCGGGCCCCACGTCGACGAAGACGGCGCCGCGCGCCACGCCCGGCCGAGCGGCGAGGAGCGTCATAGTGACCATGCCGCCCATCGAGTGGCCAATCACGAGCGGGCGGCCCAGGCCCTGCTGGTCGATGAACGCGAGGGCGTCGCCGGCCATCGCGCGCACCGAGTAGTCGGCGTCGCGCGCCCACTCGCTGTCGCCGTGGCCGCGCTGGTCGAGCGCGAGCACCCGGTAGCGGTCGGCGAGGTGGAGGCTGACGAGGTCCCACGAGTGGGCCGTCTGGTTCCCGCCGTGCAGCAGCACGACCGGCGGCGCGTCGGGCTCACCCCACTCGAGGAAGTGGAAGCGCTGCCGGCGCAGGACGGTGTTGCGGGAGAAGTAGCGGACCCCGGGATCGTGTGGGATCCCGAGGTCCGCAGCGCTTGCCAGGAGTGACTGCAGCTCGGGCGATGCGCTCAAGTCCAGCGGATCGAGGTCCGCGGCGAACTCGTTCAGGTACATCGCACCGCCCGGGCCGCGCCGGACGAGGGCCTAGCCCTCGTCCGGGTGCAGCTCGTCGAGGATCACGCCCGGGCTCGCCGGGAGGTGGTTCATGCGCACCCCGATGGCGTCCTTGATGGCGTTCGCGACCGCTGCCAGCGGCGGGATGATCGGCACCTCGCCGACCCCGCGCACGCCGTACGGGTGACCGGGGTTCTCCTTCTCGACCAGGATGCAGTCGATCATCGGCAGGTCGAGCGCGGTCGGCATGCGGTAATCGAGCAGGCTCGAGTTCTCCATGCGGCCGTCGTCGCTGAAGACGTACTCCTCGGTCAACGCCATGCCGATGCCCTGGGCGACGCCGCCCTGGATCTGGCTCTCGACGTAAGACGGGTGCACGGCCGTGCCGACGTCCTGGACCGCCGTGTAGCGGAGAATGTCGACCTTGCCGGTCTCCGGGTCCACCTCGACGTCCACGATGTTGCCGGCGAAGGCCGGGCCAACGGTGGTCGGCTTGGCGCTCGCCTTGCCCTGCACCAGGCCACCGGTGGCGGACAGCTGCGCGGCGATCTCCTTGAAGGTGAAGCTGCGCTCGTTGCCGTCCTCGTCGGCCGGGCCGCGGATGATGGCGTCGTCACCGTAGGTGACCTGCTCACGGTCGACGTCCCAGATCATCGCCGCCCGCTCCTCGAGCTGGGCGCGGATGTCGAGGGCGGCGTCGTGCACGGCCCAGCCGGTGGCGAAGGTCGTGCGGCTGCCGCCGGTCGTGCCGGTCCAGCCGATCGAGTCGGTGTCGACGATGGCGGGCTTGACGTCCTCGTACGGGATGCCCAGCGACTCGGCGTGGGTCATCGCCATCGAGGCGCGCTGGCCGCCGATGTCGACGGAGCCGATCACGAGGCTCACGGTGCCGTCGGCGTTCACGTTCGCGTATGCCGCGGACTCATTACCGCCGTTGAACCAGAAGCCCATGGCGACGCCACGGCCGCGGTTCTCACCCTGCAGCTCGGAGCGGTAGTGGTCGCTCTGCTTGATGGCCTCGATGACTTCCTCGTTGCCGACGACGCCGAAGGCGGCGCCGTCGACGCGGCGCGTGCCCTCCTTCGAGGCGTTCATGGCGCGCAGGTCCATCGGGTCCATCTCGAGCCGCTCGGCGAGCTGGTCGATGAGGGACTCGACGGCGAACTCGGACGCCGGCGCGCCGGGGGCGCGGTAGGCGGCGACCTGCGGCTTGTTGAGGACGACGTCCCACGCCTCGACGTGCTGGTTGGGCACGTCGTACGGGCCGAACGCGCAGCGCGCGCCGGCGACGTACGGGGAGCCGGGGTAGGCCCCGGCCTCGTAGGCGAAGCTGCCGTCGAGCGCCGTGATCGTGCCGTCGGCCTTCGCGGCGATGCGTGCGCGCGAGTAGGTGCCGGACGTGGGGCCGGAGGCCTCCATCACCTCGGTGCGGGTCATGTTGACCTTGACCGGGCGGCGCAGCTTCTGCGACAGCAGCGCGGCGACCGGCTCCAGGTAGAGCTTGGTCTTGCCGCCGAAGCCGCCGCCGATCTCGGTCGGGATGACCTTGATGCGCGACACGGGCAGCTCGAGCATCTCCGCCAGCAGGTCGCGGATGCCGAAGGCGCCCTGCGTGGTGGTCCAGACGATCAGTTCGCCGTCGCGGTTCCACAGCGCGGTGGAGACGTGCGGCTCGATGTAGCCCTGGTGGGCCATCGTCGTGCTGAACTCGCCCTCGACGACCACGTCGGCCTCGGCGAACGCGGCCTCGACGTCGCCGATGGAGAGCTCGACGTGCTTCGCCACGTTGGTGGGCCGGTCCATGTTGGTCTCACCGGCCGCGCCCATGACCGCGGTGATCAGCTCCTCGGTGCGCATGTCGTCGTGCAGCACCGGGGCCGCCTCGGTCATGGCCTCCTGCACGTCCAGCACCGGCGGGAGCTCCTCGTACTCGACCTCGATGAGGTCGAGGGCGTCCTCGGCGATGTGCTGGTCGGTGGCGGCGACGGCGGCGACGGGGTGGCCGCGGTAGAGCACCTTGTCGAGCGCGATGATGGCGCCGCGGATCCACTTCAGCGGCGTCAGCCCGCGCATCGTCGGGATGATGCGCTCACCGGGGTCCGGCAGGTCCTTGCCGGTGACCACCGCGAGCACGCCCGGGAGCGCCTCGGCCTTCGAGGTGTCGATGCTCTTGATGTACCCGTGGGCGATCGGGCTGCGCAGCATCCGCCCGTGCGCCAGGCGCGGGAACTTCACGTCCGCGCCGTACTCGGCGCGACCCGTGACCTTGTCGGTCCCGTCGGGGCGAACGGGGCGTGTGCCGATGACCTTGTACGGCCTCTCCGTAGCGACCATGCGGTGCACTCCTTCGCGTGTGCTTCGATCTCGTTCGCGGCATTGTAGCCGATACGCGGACTACCGCCGTGCCGGGCTCGCTAACTCCCCGCCGGGAGCACCTGCACCACCAGCGCCGAGGGGTGCCCGGCGTCGTGCAGCACCTGCTGCAACGCCGGCCGCGTCTCGGCCGCGCTCCACGCCGGCTCGCCCGTGTTCGGGTTCGCGTCGAAGCGCGGGAAGTTCGAGCTCGACACCTCGACGCGCAGGCGGTGCCCCGCCTGGAAGCGGTGCGCGATGCTCGACAGCTCGATCTCGTAGCGCGCGGGCTCGCCCGGCGTGACCGGCGAGGGCTCTGCGAGCGAGTCGCGGAAGGAGGCGCGGCGGATGCCGTCGCAGAGCCCCATCGCCGTCCCGTCCGGGTGCACGTCGACGAGCTTCGCGGTCCAGTCCGTGTCGGGCGCGTCGGTCACCGCCCACAGCTCGACCACCACCGGCCCGGCGACATCGAGCGGCGCGGCGAGCTCCTCGCCCGTGTAGCACAGCACGTCGTCGCGCATCTCGACCAGGCGCTGGTCGCGCGGGCCGGGCTGGCCGACGGGAAGCTGGAGCAGGCAGCCGCCCTCGGTCGGCACGGGGCGCTCCGGGTCGTAGACGTAGCGGTCGGCCGCCTCGCCGGCGTCGGGCGCGGCCTCGCTCAGCGCGCCGTCGCCGCGCGAGCTGTTCGCCGCGCCCTGCGAGCGCAGGTGCAGGCGCAGCTCGCTCGCCTCCGGCGGCGGCCACGCCTCGGCGTCGCGCCACTCGTTGCTGCCCATCAGGAAGTAGCGCACGGCCGGGTCGTGTTCGGGCGCGTCGACGCCCATGAGGTGCTCGTCGAAGAAGCGCTTGTACGCCTCGACCACGCCCGAGAACAGCGCGGGGCCCGTCGGCCCGAAGTCCATCTCGCCGTGGTAGCGCTCGTACGCGGTGTGCGACCACGGCCCCATCCACAGCCGCTGCGGCGTCTTGCCCAGCCCGTGCAGGCCGACGAAGTTGCGGATCGTGCCGATCGCGAAGAGGTCGAACCACCCGCCGACGTGCATGATCGGCACTTCGAAGTCCGCGTAGTCGCGCGAGAGCCGCAGCCCGTCCCAGAAGTCGTCCAGCGTGTCATGCTCGACCCACTCCGCCCACCACGGCGCGACGCCGGGCGCCGAGAGCCCCGGCATCTCGACGAGCGGGCGGTGCGCCATCGCCGCGCCGGGGTTGCCGGCCGCGGCCAGCAGCTCCGCGCGCGCCTCGTCGCTGAAGCCGTGGTCGGGGCGCAGCAGCTGTGCGGCGGCGAGCCCGAGGCCCCACGAGGCGCTGAAGCCGAGCTGGAACGCCCCGCCGTAGTGCGTCCAGTCGTCGTAGTAGTCGCTCGCCGTGATGATCGAGACGGCGCAGCGCAGCGACGGCGGCGCCTCGCGCGCCGCCAGCATCGCCGTCGCGCCGAAGTAGGAGGCGCCGAAGATGCCGACGTTACCGTCGCAGAAGTCCTGCCCGGCGAGCCACTCGACGGTGTCGTAGCCGTCGGGGCCCTCGTGCACGAAGGGGTGGAACTCGCCCTGCGAGGAGAAGCGCCCGCGCGTGTCGGTCACGAGGACGGCGTAACCGGCCTCGGCGAGCTTGAGCGGGAGCGGCATCGAGCGCAGCCCGCCGAAGCCCTCCTTGTCGTACGGCGTGCGGCTCACGATGCCCGGCGCGGGCGCGCCGTCGGCAGGCCGGTAGAGGTCGCCGTAGGTCTCGACGCCGTCGCGCATCGGCACGGTCACGTGCTTCTCGACGAGTACGTTACTGGGCGCCATCGCGGTCTCCGTTCGGTGCTGCCCCGGGTCGCGTGCGGAGCATAGCGCGCCGCCGGGGGATCGAGGGCGCCTCGGGGCGGCCTCGCGTTGCCGGGCGCTCGCATTGCTGGGGGCGGGCGCGCTGGGGTAGCGTGCGGGCCACCAGCACCGAAGGAGCGTCGAGATGGCCTACGAAGCAGAGTTCGTCAACTACACCCTGGAGGGCCACGTCGCCACGATCGCGATGAACCGCCCGGAGCGGCTCAACGCCTACGGCTCGCAGATGCGCGAGGACATGACCGGCGCCTGGGCGGAGGCCGTGGGCGACGACAACGTGCGCGTGATCATCCTCACCGGCGAGGGCCGCATCTTCTGCGCCGGCCGCGACATCCGCGAGCAGGCCGAGCGCGGCAGCACGCTGCCGCCCCCGCCCTCGGCGGCCGCGGCGAGCCTCAACTACTTCGGCGTCCCCGACACCGACAAGCCGATCATCGCCGCCGTGCGCGGCGGTGCGTGGGGCCAGGGCTGGTTCATGGCCTGCGGCTCGGACATCGTGATCTCGGCCGACGACGCGCGCTTCGCGATGTCGGAGATCCCGACAGGCATCATCGGCCCGGCGTTCATCCCGCTGAAGATGAACATCCCGTGGCTCGTCGGCTCGGAGATCGTGCTGCGCGGCCACCAGATCTCCGCGCAGCAGGCCTACGACGCCGGCCTCCTCAACCACGTGGTGCCGAGCGACCAGGTGATGACGCTCGCGCGCGACATCGCCGAGGAGATCGCGGCGCTCCCGCCGCGCCACGTCCAGGTCACGAAGCGCCAGCTCGCGATGGCCCGCCCGGAGCCCTCGTACTATCAGTCCGAGGTCGCGTTCGCGCGCGGCCGCGACGAGCTCATGGCGCTGGACGACACGCGCGAGGCGGCGCAGGCCTTCGCCGAGAAGCGCACGCCCGTCTTCCACGGGCGCTAGCCGGAGGCTTCCCGTGCCCGCCCAGGCGGGGCCGGGCCTGCTCCGCCGCGCCGCCCGCCGCTGGCTCCCCCGCCGCCTCCGCGCCGAGGTCGCGATTGCGCGCCGCCACCTCCGCGACCGCCGCCGCGCGGTCCCGTTCGCCACGCGGCGCGGCGACGCCTCGGACTTCCCGCACGCCTTCGAGGGCTACGCGCTGCCGATGACCATCTACCCCGGTCAGGAGCACCTCGCCGAGGGCAAGCGCCACAACCAGCGGCTGATGGCGGCGGCGCTGGACGGCGTCCTCGTCGAGCCGGGCGAGGTGCTCTCGCTGTGGCGCTGCGCAGGACGGCCCAGCGCGCGCCGCGGCTACCTGCCCGGCGCGGCGATCGTCGCCGGCGAGCTCACCGCCGAGGACGGCGGGGCCACCTGCCTGCTCTCCACCGTCCTCTACAACGCCGGCCTGCTCGCCGGCCTCGACGTCGTCGAGCGTCACGCCCACTCGGTCGACCAGTACGGCGAGGCGCGCTACTTCGAGCCCGGGCGCGACGCCACCATCGAGTACGGCGTGCTCGACCTGCGCTTCGGCAACCCGTACCCGTTCGCGGTGCTGCTCGAGCTCACCTCCGACGACGAGCGCGTCGCCGCGACGTTCCACGCGCCCGTCGCCGAACTCCCGGCGGTCGAGGTCGCCGTCGAGCTGCCGCCCGCCGGCGCGGAGGCGTGGAGCGCGCGCACGCTGCGCACGGTGACGCCCTCGGGCGGCGAGCCGCGCCGCGAGGACCTCGGCTGGTCGGTCTACCGCGTGCCCGACGCGCAGCACCGCGAGTCCGCCGCGCGGGCGTGACGCTGACCACTGGACGGGCGACGGGTAGAATCACCGATCGTGCCGCCCCGCGCGGCGCACCGACGAACACAGCGCCGACGAGGAGCGCGCGGGGCATGCCCGCGTCCGGGGGACCAGCGATGACCGAAGCGACCGCGAACGAGCACCCCCTGGAGCCGATCTTCCACCCGCGCTCGATCGCCATCGCCGGGGTGCCGCGCGACAACAGCACGCGGCAGCGCTCGGGCTTCCTCGCCTCGCTCATGGACCACGGCTACCACGAGGAGCGCCCGCTCTACCCCGTCAACCCCAACGCCGACACCATCGCCGGGCTCCGCGCCTACCCCTCCGTCCGCGACATCGAGGGTCCCGTCGACCACGTCATCTCCTCGGTCCCCGCGTCGATCACCCCGCAGCTCGTCGAGGACTCGATCGCCAAGGGCGTCCGCTCGATCCACTTCTACACGGCCGGGTTCGCCGAGATCGGCGACCCGGACCTCGTACGCATGCAGCAGGACGTGATCGGCCGCGCGACCGAGGCCGGCATCCGCGTCTTCGGCCCCAACTGCATGGGCCTCTACGTACCCGCTGAGCGCATCACGTTCCAGGGCGACTTCCCGACCGAGCCGGGCAACGTGATGGTGATCTCGCAGTCCGGCGGCAACTCCATGGACATCGTCCACGGGCTGGCCCGCCGCGGCGTGCGCTTCTCGCGCGCCGTCTCCTTCGGCAACGGCGAGGACGTCGACGCCGCCGACCTCTTCGACTACGCCGCCTCCGACCCCACCTCCGAGTACGTCGTCGCCTACCTCGAGAGCTCCGCCCGCGGCCGCGCGACCTTCGAGGCGCTCAGGCGCTGCGGCTACGCCAAGCCGACGATCGTGCTCAAGGGCGGCATGACCGACGCCGGCGGCCGCGCAGCCAACTCGCACACCGGCTCGCTGGCCGGCTCGCGCGAGGTCTTCGAGGCGATGTGCCGCCAGGCCGGCGTCGCGCTCGCCGAGTCCATGGAGGAGCTGCACGACCTGCTCATCGGCGTCACCACCAACACCCGGCTCGTGCGCGGCGAGCGCGCGCTGCTGCTCGGCGGCGGGGGCGGCTTCTCCGTGCTCGCCGCCGACGCCATCGCGCGCACCGGGCTGGACCTCCCCCCGCTCGACGAGGAGACGACGGCGCGGCTGCGCGAGCTCATGCCGGTGGCCGGCAACTCGATCCGCAACCCCATCGACGCCTCGCACCTCGCCGGCGACCGCGCCGAGTCGTACCGCACGCTGCTCGAGATCGGCGCGCACGCGCGGGACCTTGACGTGCTGCTCGTGATGGCCGGCGGCCCGCCCGACTTCGCGCCGCGGCCGAAGGAGGAGCAGGCCGACCTGGACTACGCGCGCGAGCGCGAGGAGCGCCGCCGCCGCCGCGACCGCCGGGCGATCGAGCAGCTGATCGAGCTGCAGGAGTCCAGCCACCACCCGGTGGTGGCGCTGCGCCGCGCGCGCACCGGCTCCGCGGAGCAGATCGACGACGAGGTGCTCGCCGACGCCTACGCGCACGGCCTCGGCGTCTTCCCCACCGTCGAGCGCGCCGCCCGCACGGTCGCGCAGCTGCTGCGGTGGCGCCGCCGGCGCGAGGGGCTCCCGGAGCTCTTCTAGGGCCGAGTTCTTCAGAGACCGCCTGCCCGGGAGCGGCTACGCCGGGGACGGGCGCGAGCGCCACGCGAAGGCGGCGAGCGCCGCCAGGGCGGCCACGCCGGCGAGCACGACCACGAACCCGGTGTCCGTCCCGCCGCCCGAGCCGGGCCGGCTGACGGCGCTGAGCATGCGCGGCTCGCTGCTCGTCCAGTCGATCTCCCAGACCAGCAGGCCGTCCTCGACGCGGTCGGCGTTGTGCTCGGTGACCTCGCCGGGCAGCGCGACGCGGACGCGGAAGTAGGCGTCCTCGCCGAGCAGGCCGGCGAGGTCCATGTCGCCGCCCTCACCCGTGAGCTCCTCGCCCGCCGGGACCGTGGTCGTGAACCGCCAGACGTCCTCCTCGCGGACGAACCGGAAGTCCTCGGCGGACGCGGTCACGGCCTCCGCGTCCCCCAGGGACTCGTTGAGCCGGGTCATGTCGGGCACGGGCACGGTCACGAGCTGACCGACGAACCCGTCCGCCTCGTACGCCTCGGTGGTCGCCCCCTCCGGCAGGTCGGCGCCCTCGCCGAGGACGTCCTCGGCGGACTCCCCGGTGAGACCCAGCAGGTCCTCGTCCACCGCCATCAGCATGCCGACCACGCCGGAGCCGTCCTCGTGCACGGTGAAGGTCAGCTGGACGCGGATGCAGCCCGTGAGCGCGAAGGCGAGCAGCGCAAGCAGCAGCGCCGCCGCGGTTGAGTGCCTGCGGAAGACATGCGTCATGGGTCGACTATAGCCGATCGTGCAAAGGTGATGCCGGTGGGCGGTTCAGCGCCGCCCGAAGCTGCGCCGCACCTGCTCGCTGCCGAGCCGCAGCAGCGTCGGCCGCCCGTGCGGGCACGTCTGCGGGTGCTCGCACGCCTCGAGCTGCCGCAGCAGCTCGCGCTGCTGCTCGCCGGCCAGCTGGTCCCCGGCGCGCACCGCCGAGCGGCACGCGAGGCTCGCCGCCGCCCGCTCCGGCCCCGAGAGGCGGTCGTCGGCCTCCATGCGGTCCAGCAGGTCGCGCAGCGCCAGCGCGGGGTCGCGCCCCGCCAGCTGTGCCGGCACCGCCCGCACGATCAGCGCCGCGGCGTCGGTCGGCTCCAGCACGAACCCGAGCGCGGCCAGCGCCTCCGCCTCCTCGGCGGCCAGCGCCGCCTGCGCCGCCCCGAGGCTCGCCAGCGCCGCCTCAAGCAGCGGCTGCGAGGCGACCTCGCCGCGAGCCTGGCGGGCCCGCACCTCCTCGTAGCGCACGCGCTCGTGCGCGGCGTGCTGGTCCACCAGGTAGAGCCCGTCGGGCGCCTCGGCCACCAGGAACGCCTCGTCGAACTGCCCGAGCGGCCGCAGCGCCGGGAGCCGCTCGGCGAGCGGCAGCACGGGCTCCGCGCCCGCGGCGGCCGGACCCCAGCGCGAGGGGCCGGCGAGCGGTGACGCCGGCCGTGCGCCGGCCAGCACCGCGCGCGCAGCGGAGGCGGCGTGCGGGACGCCGCGCGCCGCGGGAGCGAGCACCGGCGGGGCGAACGCGGGCGCGTCGGCGCCCGCCAGCGCGCCCCGCACGGCAGCCGTCACCGCCGACGCGACGGCTCGCGGCTCGCGGAACCGCACCTCGGCCTTCGCCGGGTGCACGTTGACGTCGACCGCCGCGGGGTCGACCTCGACCCGCACGAGCCCCACCGGGTGGCGGCCCGCCGGCAGCAGCCCCTCGTAGGCGCGCTCGACGGCGAACGCCAGCTGGCGGTCGCTCACCGCGCGCCCGTTGACGACGAGGTGCAGCGCGGTGCGGTTGCCGCGGTGGCGCTCCGGCGGCCCCACGAGCCCCCGCACCGCCACCGTTCCGTGCTCCCCCGCCGTCTCGTGCCCGACGTCGATCAGCGCCGCCGCGAGGCCGTCGTCGTAGACCGCGGCCCACGCGGCGCGCTCGCCGCCCGCGCCCGGCGAGGCCAGCGCCACACGGCCCTCGCTCTCCAGCCGGAACGCCACCTCCGGCCGCGCCAGCGCGTAGTCCGCGACCACCTGCGTCACCGCGCGCGCCTCCGCGCGGGCGCTGCGCAGGAAGCGCCGCCGCGCCGGCAGCGCGCCGAACAGCGCGCGCACCTCGAACGTTGTCCCCGGCGCGCCCGCCGCCGAGCCCGGCGGCAGCGGACGGCCGCCGGCGAAGCGCGCCACCGCGGCGGCCGACTCCCCCGCCACGCGCGTCGTGCAGGTCACGTCGGCCGCCGCCGCGATCGCTGCCAGCGCCTCCCCGCGGAAGCCCAGCGTGCGCACCGCGAACAGCTCCTCTGCCGACCGCAGCTTCGAGGTCGCGTGGCGCTCGAAGGCGTCGGCGAGCTGCCCGGGCGCGATCCCGCGTCCGTCGTCGCGCACGCGGATGCGCTCCGCCCCGCCCCCCTCGACCGCCACCTCGACGCGCCCCGCACCCGCGTCGAGCGCGTTCTCGACCAGCTCCTTCACCACCGACGCCGGCCGCTCGATCACCTCGCCGGCGGCGATCCGCGCCGCCACCTCCGGCGGCAGCACGCGGATCCGCGCGGGGCTATCCGTGGTGGTCACGCTAGCCCTCGCGCCCGAGCCCGCGGCGCGCCTCGGCGCGCAGCTCGTAGAGCCGCTGCAGCGCCTCCAGCGGGCTCAGCTCGTCGGGCTCCAGCCCCGCCACTGCCTCCGCGAGCGCGCGCTCGGCCGGCGCCGCCGCCACCGGCAGCGCGAGCTGCGCCGGCGCGCCCTCCGCGGGCCCGCCGGGCGCCTGCTCCCCCCAGCCGCCGCCGGGCTCGCCCGCCTCGATCTGCGCGAGCAGCTCGCGGGCGCGCGCCACCACGGCGCGCGGCAGCCCGGCCAGCGCGGCGACGTGCACGCCGTACGCGCGGTCCGAGGCGCCCTCGGTGATGCGGTGCAGGAAGACCACCTCGCCGCCCTGCTCGGCCACGGCGACCGAGCGGTTGGCGACGCGCGGCAGCACCCCGGCCAGCGCCGTCAGCTCCCGGTAGTGCGTCGCGAACAGCGTGCGCGGCGTCCCGTCGGGGCGGTGGTGCAGCGCCTCCACCACGGCGCGCGCGATCGCCAGCCCGTCGCCCGTCGACGTCCCCCGCCCGACCTCGTCGAGCACCACCAGCGAGCGCTCCGTCGCGCGGCGCAGGATCTCCGCCGTCTCCACCATCTCGCGCATGAACGTCGAGCGTCCCGCCGCCAGCTCGTCCGAGGCCCCCACGCGCGTGAAGACGCGGTCGCACATCCCGATCTCGGCGCGCTCCGCCGGGACGAAGCTCCCGGCCTGCGCCATCAGCACCACCAGCGCCGTCTGCCGCAGGTACGTGGACTTCCCGCCCATGTTCGGGCCGGTCAGCACCACCACGTCCGGCGCGCCCCCGCCTAGCTCGGTGTCGTTGGGCACGAACGCCCCCGGCTCCATGCGCCGCTCCAGCACCGGGTGCCGCCCGCCCTCGATCACGATCGGCCCCGCCGGCCGCAGCAGCGGGCGCGTGTAGCCGTGCTCCGCGGCGACCTCCGCCAGCGCCGCGGCGACGTCGAGCCGCGCGAGCGCGGACGCGGCGCGCTCCACCGCCGCCCCGCAGGCCGCCACCTGCGCGCAGAGCCGCTCCAGCGCCGCGCGCTCGGCCTCGGCCAGGCGCTCGCGCGCGCCGAGGATGCGGTCCTCCAGCTCCGAGAGCGGCGGGTAGCGGTAGCGCTGCGCCCCCGCCAGCGTCTGCCGCGGCTCGTACTCCCCGGGCGCGCGCTCCGCCTGCGAGCGCGGCAGCTCCAGGTAGTATCCAAAGACCCGGTGGTAGCCGACCTTCAGCGAGGTCAGCCCGGTGCGCGCGCGCTCCGCGGCCTCGAGCGCCGTGAGCGCGCCCCGCGCGTCCTCGGCCAGCGCGCTCAGCTCGTCCACCTCCGGGGCGAAGCCCGCGCGCAGCGCCGAGCCGTCGCCCGGCTCCGCCGGCGGCTCCCCGGCCAGTCCGGCCGCCAGCGCCGCGTGCGCCTCCGCGGCGCCGTCGAGGTCCCCGGCCAGCGCATCCAGCGCGGCGGCCCGGGTGGCGCGCGCCTGCTCCGCCGCCTCCGGCAGCGCGCCCAGCGCCGCGCGCAGCTGCGCGAGCTGGCGCGGCCCCGCGCTGCCTGAGCGCATACGCCCCAGCAGCCGCTCGGGGTCCGGCAGCCCGCGCAGCGCCCGGCCGAGCGCCGACCGCTCCAGCGGCGCGGTCACCCACGCCTCCACCTCGTCCAGGCGCCGCTCCGCCTCGGCGGCGTCGCGCACCGGGCGCGCCAGCCGCGCGCGCAGCAGCCGCCCGCCGGGACCGGTACGCGTGCGGTCCAGCACCGCCGCCAGCGAGGCGTCGGGCCCGGCCGGCGACTCGAAGAGCTCCAGCGTCCGCACCGTCTGCGGGTCCAGCTCCAGGTGGTCGCGGGCCGCGATCACGCGCGGCTCGCGCAGGTTGCGCAGCGCCTGCGGCCAGCCCTCCTCGAGGTAGCGCAGCAGCGCCCCCGCCGCGGCGACCGCCGGCTCCATCCCGCGCAGCCCGAAGCCGTCCGCGTCGGCGACGCCGTAGTGCTCGCGCAGCGCGCGCGCCGCCTCGCCCGGTGCGAAGTGCCGCGCCGGCCGCGCGGTGCGCCGCGCCGACTCCACCGCGCCCTCCGGCAGCGCGCCGCCGTCCGCCGCGCCCCCCTCGGGCACCAGCAGCTCGCGCGGCGCGCGGCGCGCCAGCTCACCCGCCAGCGCCGCGGCCTCGACGACCATGCACTCCAGCTCGCCCGTCGTGACGTCGCACGCCGCGAGCCCCCAGCGGGCCCCGTCGCCGTCGTCCCGGCCCGGGCCGCCGGGCGTGACGTCGGGCGCGACCGCGACCAGCCAGTTATGTCCGCCCGGGGCGAGCAGCGCGCCCTCCTCGACGGTCCCGGGCGTCACCACGCGCGTCACGCGTCGCTCCACCAGCGTGCGGCCGTCGGGCTGCGAGGTCTGCTCCGCCAGCGCGACGCGGTGGCCGGCGCCGACCAGCTGGTCCAGGTAGCGTTCGAGCGCGTGGTGCGGCACCCCGGCCATCGGGATGCGGCCCTCGGCCTTGCCGAGCGGCCGCGAGGTCAGCGCGATCCCCAGCGTCTCCGCCAGCACCCCGGCGTCCTCGTCGAACGCCTCGTAGAAGTCGCCCATGCGGAACAGCAGCAGCGCGTCGGGGTGCTGCGCCTTGAGCGCCAGGTACTGCCTGCGGACGGGGGTGGACACGGAGCGGCGCGCGTCTTCCCGGGGAGACCCCCAGTCTAGCGCACCCGTTCGCCGCTCCCAAGTCGGTGTCCACAGGCGGGTACGCTCGGGCATCGAACCAAGCCACGTGAGTCGGTCGATCGTGGAGCCTTCTACGCGGAGCCGATGCTAGCAGTCACCGTCCGTCCGTCGGTAGTATTGGAGGCAGTCGCGCCGGACCGCGCCCATCGGAGAGCTATGCCTGAACTTGACTACATTACGGTTCGAGGCTTTCGGAGCATAGCCGAAATCGACAAGCTCAAGCTTGGCAAAGTCAACGTGCTCATTGGTCCCAATGGCTCAGGGAAATCGAACTTCATCGAAGTATTCGCCTTCCTCCACGCGATCCGGGAAGGGCAGCTGCAGGACTATGTTGCCAAAGCAGGTGGGGCCGGCAGACTACTACACTTTGGGGCACGTCATACCCGCGAACTATATGTGCATATCTCGTTCAACGATGAAGTCAACCAGTACGAGATCGCGCTAGAACCGACCGAACTAGATCAGCTGATACCCATAACTGAACGGGTAATGTTCTGGGATAAACCACGATACGACCGACCGTTCGCTGATCGCTTGGACAGGCGCGGACTAGAGGCCGGGATTAGCGCTAGAGAACCCGGCATATCAAGTTATGTCCGAAATCACCTTGGCAGCTGGCGTCGTTACCACTTTCATGACACGGGTAGCGGATCGGGAATGAAGACTGCAGCGGCCGTTAACGACAACCGTTTTCTTCGTACGGATGGCTCTAATCTACCTTCTTTCCTCTATTATCTGCGGGAGCAGCACTCTGATTCGTATCGCCTGATTACAGAGGTTGTTCGCCAAGCTGCTCCTTTTCTGCGAGACTTTCGACTTGGCCCGCAACGACTGAGCCCGGACACCATTCGCCTAGAGTGGCGGCATCAGGGTTCCGACGCATACTTCGACGCCACCGCTCTTTCCGATGGGACTCTTCGCTTTATTGCCCTAGCAACCTTGTTTCTGCAGCCGCAGGTGCATCGACCCGCGGTCATCCTCGTAGATGAGCCTGAACTCGGGCTTCACCCCTACGCGATAGTGCTTCTCGGCTCCCTCATGAAACAGGTTGCCGACCAAACGCAAGTAGTCGTGTCGACCCAGTCACCTCTCCTGTTAGACCAATTCGAACCTGAGGACATCCTCGTAGCCGATCAAGTAGACGGCGCCACCCAGCTGTCGCGACTCAATACTGACACTCTTGTATCGTGGCTGGATGACTACAGTCTCGGACAGCTCTGGGAGAAGAACGAGCTAGGAGGCCGACCCCGATGGTGAGCCGCGTTGTGACGAGGCTACTCGTCCATGTCGAGGGCCAGACCGAGGAGTCATTCGTCGGCCAACTGCTCCGGCCCCACCTCATTGGCGGTTTTGGCTATACGGACGTAAGCGCACGCCTGTTGGGCAACTCGAGGCAAAGGTCCAGGCGCGGCGGGGCCCGAAGCTGGACCGCCGTCCGCCAGGACATTGTTCGACACCTCCGGCAGGACCCGAACGCAAGATCCACAACAATGGTCGACTTCTACGGAATGCCTCAGACAGGAGACCGCGCGTGGCCCGGTCGCGCGGAGGCGAACGCCGTGCCGTTTGACCAAAAGGCCGCGGTGGTACAGGTGGCGATCGCGGATGATATCGCCGCCGAGGTCGATGGCTCCAAGGGCCGATTCCTCCCCTATGTGGTCATGCACGAGTACGAGGGCTTGCTGTTCAGCGACCCAGAGCGGTTTGCGGAGGCCATCGGTAGCCGCGACAGCGCAGGGGAGTTTCGCGCGATTCGAAGCGCATTCCATACTCCAGAGGAGATAAACGATTCACCTCTTACTGCCCCCTCTAAGCGAGTAGAATCGTTATTCCCCGGGTATCAGAAGCCACTCATGGGCACAATCGCCGCTCAGCGGATTGGCCTCGGCCCCATCCGAGCGGAGTGCCCCTACTTCGACAAGTGGGTGGAATCTCTCGAGCTCTGGGGCCTTTAGCGCCCGGCGCTACGTCACCGCCCGCGCCGCGGCCAGCGCGACGAGGTCGTCGCGGGCGATGCCGCGCGGGGCGAGGTCGTGGCAGGCGCCGCAGCGCACGCACGTGGTCTCGTCCAGCGTGTAGCCGCCGCGCGGCGACCCGCGGATCGCGTCGACCGGACAGATCAGCCGCGCCGACTCCAGCCGCGGGTCGTCCTGGTCCGCCACGCGGTAGCGCACGAACCCTCGGCCCGCCAGGCGCGTGTCCGCGGCCGCGACGTGCGCGTCGAACTCCTCGGAGAAGAAGCGCAGCGTGTTGCGCATGATCGTCGGGCTGGCCGAGCCGTGCACGCAGTTCGAGTACTGCAGCGCGTCTCCGACCATCTCCAGGTTGTGCCGGTCCTCCGGCCGCCCGCCGCCGGCGAGCACGCGCCGGAAGACCTCGGTCATCCGCTGGTTGCCGTGGTGGCAGGTGGTGCAGCGCCCGCACGACTCGTCCTCGAGGAACTCCGCGAACATCAGGTTGAGCTCGATCGAGTTGGCGTCCTCGCCGACGAAGACGATGCCGCCCGCGCCGATCAGGGCGCCGTGCTCCGCGAACGCCTCGCGCTCCAGCGTCAGCGAGCCGGACAGGCCGGCCGGCAGGTAGCCCGCCAGCGGTCCGCCCGGCTGGATCGCCTTGAGCGCGCCCGGCGCGCCCGAGCGCGTCGTCGCCCCGCCGAGGGCGTCGATGACGTCGTCCATCGCCACGCCGTAGGGCAGCTCCATGAAGCCGGTGCGCGCGATGTCGCCGGAGAACGAGAAGATCTTCGTCCCCGCGTTCGTCGGCGTGCCGAGCTCGCGGTACCACTCCGCGCCGTGCTCCAGCACCAGCGCCGCGCTCGCGTAGGTCTCGACGTTGTTGACGTTGGTCGGCTTGTAGAAGACGCCGGACTGCGCGGGGAACGGCGGCTTGATGCGCGGCATCCCGCGGTCGTCCTGGATCGAGGCGATCAGCCCCGTCTCCTCGCCGCAGACGTACGCCCCCGCCCCGGCGATCACCTCGAGCGTGCACGAGAAGTCGCTGCCGAAGATGTTCGCGCCGAGCGCGCCCGCCTCCTCGGCTGCCGCGATGGCGTCGCGCATGCGCTCGATCGCCAGCGGGTACTCGTTGCGGATGTAGATGAAGCCGTGGATCGCGCCCGTCGCGTGCGCGGCGATCAGCATGCCCTCGATCACGACGTGCGGGTCGCCCTCGAGCAGCACGCGGTTCACCCACGCGCCGGGGTCGCCCTCGTCGGCGTTGCACACCAGGTAGCGCTCCTCGTCGGCGGCGCCGGCGAGGAAGTTCCACTTCACGCCCGCGGGGAAGAACGCCCCGCCCTTGCCGAGCAGCTGCGCGTCCTGCTGCAGCTGCCGTACGGCGTCCGGGCCGTGGTGGCGGTCGAGCATGCGCGAGAGCGCGTGGTAGCCGCCGGTCGCCACGTAGTGGTCGATCTCGCCGGGGTCACTGTGGCCGATGCGCTTGAGCAGCCGCCGCTCGTCCTCGCAGGCCAGGAACGGGTGCTCGCCGATGGCCGGGATGCCCGGCCGCGAGCCGGAAAGCACGCCCACGGCGAGCTCGGCGGCGGCGCCGACGAGCCCCGCGGCCTCGTCGAGCAGCAGCCCGACGCGCCCCGGCGTGACCGGGCCGTAGAGCACGCGCGTCCCGTCCGGCCAGTGGATGGTCGCCAGCGGCTGCAGCCACTGCAGCCCGTATCCGTGCGTGACGCCCGTGTCGACCGCCGCGCCGCGCTCGGCGACCTGCGCCTCCAGCGCCTCGCGCACGCGGCCCGCGCCCGCGGCCAGCGAGGAGGTGTCCCACGCCAGGTCGATGCGCGGCCGCTCCGGGTGGCGCCACGCCTCCCATGCGGCGTCGGCCCGCTCGCGCAGCGCGTCGTACGCCCCGGCCACGGCTAGCCTCCCGCCCCGTCGCCCGATGCGTCGTCGGGCCAGCCCAGCGTCTCCGGGTCCTCGCCCTCGCGCAGCGCGCGCGCCAGCTCCACGGCTCGCGCGGCGGTGAGCTTGCCGACGACGCGCTCCTGCAGCCAGACCTGCGGCGCCTGCTCGCAGGTGCCGTTGCACTGCCCGAGCGTGAAGGCGACGCGCCCGTCCGGGCTGTCCTCGCCCAGCGCGCAGTCGAAGACCGCCTCGAAGGCGGCGCGGATGCCGTTGGCGTTGCGCAGCCGGCACGCCGGGCCCGAGCACCACGCAACGGTCACCGGCGGCGGCGGCGTGGTGCGGAAGTCCGCGTAGTACGTCGTCGCGCCGTAGACGTGCGCGGGGGTGAGCCGCAGCCGCTCCGCGACGACCTCCATGGCCTCGCGCGAGATATGGCCGTAGCGGTGGTGGATGCGGTGCAGCGCCTCCAGGAGGTCGCCGTCGTCCGGCCTGAGCCCGTCGAGCAGTGCGCGCAACTCGGCACGCGCCTCGGTTTCGAGCGGCATGCGTCGACCCGTCCTCCGCGCGCCCCGCAGTCTGGTGGCGATGATAGGCAGCGCGCCCGGCGCGAACAAGAACGCCCCGCGGCCACCGCCGCGGCGCTACGCCTCGTCCCCCTCGGCTGCCTCGCTGCGCAGCAGCCCGACCAGCGCCTCGGCGCTGCGGGCGGCGAGGAATGCGACCCCGTCCATGGGGTCGAGGGCGCTCCCGCGCAGGTACGCCGACTCCTCGTCCAGGCGCGCCGCGACGCGCAGCATCACGTCGGCCTCGTAGGCGTGCTCCGGCGCATCGCCCATCTCCGTCTCCGGGTCGGCGATGGCCAGGCTCTGGCCGAGCCGCGCGTAGAGCTCCGCCAGCCACACCGCAAGGTCCGCGGCGGGCGGGTCCGGCGCCTCCTCGAACTCCGTCGCGAGGCGCAGCAGCACCTCGGCCACGGTGGCCGAGGCCGCGGCCTCGAGCAGCGCGTTGCGCGGGCCGTCGCCCCCCTCCGGCAGGTCGGTCGTCATCGAGTCACCGCGCGCCCGCGCTAGAAGGTGATCACGCAGCGTCCGCGCGTGCCCCCGGCCTCCAGCCGCGCGTGCGCGGCCGCGGCCTCCTCCGGGGGGTACGTCGCCGCCACGCGCAGCGTCAGCGTGCCGTCCTCGGCCTGCTCGCGCAGGCGGTCCAGCAGGTCCGCGCGGTGGTCGTAGCTCATCACCATTGTGCGGTGGAACGCGATCCCGCGCTCGCCCGTGCCGCCCCAGCCGCGCACCGAGGCGTACGCCCCGCCGTCGCGCACCGCCGCCACCACCAGCTCCGACTGCACCGCGCCGTCGGCGAGGCCGTCGCCGCCGCCGGGCGCGGCCTCGCGGAAGCGCTCCGCCACGTCGTGGCCGCGCCGCACGACCACGTCGGCGCCGAGGTCCGCGACGAGCTGCTCGTCGGCCTCGGAGGCGTCGGCGACCACGCGCAGGCCCTCGGCCTTCGCGAGCTGCACGACGTAGCCGCCGTAGCAGCCCGCCGCGCCCGTCACGGCGATGGTCTGGCCGGGCGAGAGCGCCATCTGGTCCAGCGACTGCCGCGCGGTGAGCCCGTTCATCGGCAGCGTGCACGCCTCGACGTGCGTGGTCCCGGCGGGCGCGCGCACGACGGCGTCGGCGGCGAGCACGATGCTCTCGCGGTACGCGCCGTGGCTGGCGTTCGGCACGACCATCGCCATCACGGCGTCGCCCACGGCGAGGTCCGTGGCGGTGTCCGGCCCGACCTCGTCGATGACGCCGGCGAGGTCCATGCCGGGGATGTACGGCGGCGGCACGTCGGCGAGCGCGGCGGCGCGCCCGCCGTTGCGCAGCATGGTGTCGGTGGGGTTCACGGCGACGGCGTGGACGCGGATCCGCACCTCGCCGGCCCCCGCGTGCACCTCCGGCAGGTCGACGACCTGCAGCGCCTCCGGCCCTCCGAACTCGATCACCCCGACGCCTCGCATGGCCCTGCCTCCTCGGTCACATCGACGCTGCGTGCTCGCGCGATGGTAGCTACGCAGTCCCCGTGCGTCTCCCCCACTCCGCCGCCGCCATCCGCGCCACCTCGATGCTCATCCGCATCGTGTAGTTCTGGCCGCGGTCCTCGGGGTAGAGCTGCGTGTTGTTCGCCAGGTACAGGCCCTCGACGGGCGTGCGGTGCGGGGCGATGGTCTCGCGGTAGCGGTGGTGGACGATGGGCTGGCCGGAGCGGTCCTTGAACATCCACATCTCCCCGATCCACGAGCGATGGAACGCCGGGTTGATCCGGCGGATGTACGGCTCGTAGCGGTCCAGGACCTGCGCGGCGTCCTCCTCCGTGACCGGGTCGCCCGGGTCGGCGTAGTTCGAGAAGTAGACGATGTGCCTGCCCCCGTACTCGGCCGGGCTGCGGAAGTTCGTCTGCTCGACCGCGACGACGAACGGGCAGTCGGCGTCGGTGGCCGTCAGCCAGTAGATCTCCGAGAGCGGGCGGTCCAGCGCGAGCATCAGCACCGTCGCCCACTGGTAGTCGACGCCGTCGAGGAGCGCCCGGTACTCCTCGCTCAGCTCCGGTGCGAGCCGCGCGAGGACTGGTGAGGCGACGGTCGCGAGCACCACGTCGGCGGGCAGCAGATCGGGCTCGCCGCCCGGCTCGGCCGGTTCAAGCTCCACGCCCGTCGCGCGGCCGTCCTCGACGACGATGCGTCGCACCGGGCGGCCGGGGAGCACCGCGCCGCCGCGCTCCTCGATGGCCGCAGCGAGGGCGTCGACCATGCGGCCGAAGGAGCCGCGCAGGTAGCCGAGCTGCTCCTTCGCCAGCGGGCCGCCCTCACGTGAGGCGAAGCGCAGGTAGATCTTGCTCCAGAACCACGGCATCGCGATGTCCGGAGCGTGGCGGCCGAACTTGGCGCGCAGCAGCGGGCCCCAGACCCGCTCGTAGCCCTCGCGGCCCGCGGCGCGCGTGATCCACTCGGCGGCGCGCTGCCCCTCGTAGCGCTCCCAGTCGCCGACGCGCCGCAGCCACAGCGCGGAGAGGCCGAGGCGCAGCCGCGTGAGCAGCGAGACCGGCGTGAAGCGCAGCAGGTCGAGCGCGCCGGTGAAGCGGAAGATGCGGTCGCCGACCAGCATCCCCACGCGCGACTCGATCCACTCGAGGTCGTCGCCGAGCCCCAGCTCCTCGATCAGCGCGGCGACCACGGTGTCGGAGCGGAAGAGGTGGTGGTAGAAGTTCTCGATCCGCCCGCCGCCGACCTCGAACGTGCGCACCTGCCCGCCGAGCCCCGGGGAGGCCTCGACGAGGTGTACCTCGTGGCCCTGCTTCGCCAGCTCGTAGGCGGCGGCGAGGCCGCCCACCCCGGCGCCGATGACGACCGCCCGCACTACTGCGAGGTCCTCACGGACTCGGCGGCGAGGGGTTCGCGGGCGGGCACCGGGCTCTCCTCGGCCGCCTCGTCCCCCGCGTGGAGGATCGTCCCCACGGCGATGTGGCGGCGCCACAGCAGGAGCAGGCCGAGCAGCACGACGGGGATGAGCAGCAGCGCGTGCAGCGCGATCGCGTAGGCCGTGCCGACGGCCATCGTCGTGCCGAATACCACCGTCGTCTCGCGCGCGAGCAGCTCGAACGGCCCGATGCCGCCCGAGGTCCACGGCACGGCGATCGCGAGGTTCGCGGCCCCGCACACGGCGAGGTAGAGCGGCGCGTCGAGCGTCAGCCCCATCCCGATGCCGACGAGCCAGTACATCGCCGCCTCGAGCGCCCACGAGACGGCGCTGACCACGCCGATCACGGCCCAGTCGCGCGCGGAGCGCACAGCGGTGAGGCCCTCGAGCAGCCGCGCGAGCCGCGGCGCGGCGAGGTCGCGCAGCCGCGCGGGCGCGAGCGCGAGGAGGCGCGTCGCCAGCTCGGGATCTCGCGCCATCCGCGGGCCCAGCAGCATCAGGCCGAGCGTGAGCGCGACGAACGCGGCGCCCATCGCGGCGGCGAGCGCCTGCAATGTCGCGTTGCCGCCCGCGACCGCGATGGTGGCGGCGAGGAACAGCGCGAGCACGAGTCCGTCGAGGATGCGCTCGAGCCCGATGGTGCCGAGGGTGCGGGCGCGGTCCGCGCCGTGGCGTTCGTGCAGGAGCTGCACGCGCACCAGCTCGCCCGCGCGCATCGGCAGCACGTTGTTGGCGGCGTAACCGATGACCACGAGCGCCGTCGCGTCGTTCGTCGAGACCTCGGCGGTGCCGCGCAGCGCGAGCCGCCAGCGCGCCCCGCGCACCCACAGCGCCACGAGGTAGACGCCGAACGCGACGACGAGCCAGGCGGGTCGGGCGTCGGCGAAGGCGTCGCCGAGCTCGGAGAAGTCGACGCGCCAGAGCAGGAGCGCGACGAACAGCAGGCTGACCGCGAGTCCGATCGCGGCGCGGCGCTTGCCCACGCCCTGCTCCCGTCCAGCCCTCCGGGCCGATCTGCGTCTGCCGTCGTTCCATCTTCCGGCACGCGTCCGCGTCCGGCCAGCGCGAGGGCCTTCCGGGGCCACTACGGCGGGAAGAGCACCTCGCCGCGCAGCGCGCCGATCGTCTCCTCGGGAATCCCGCCGGCGAAGAAGTCCACCCAGTCGGCGATGAGCTCGCCCGAGCCGATCCCTTCGAGGAGGCTCTCGAGCGTCGTGGCCCGGTACCCGGCCTCCGGGAACCACCAGCGGTGCACGTAGGGCCGGCCGTACGCGAAGCGCTCCCGGAGCGGGTCGTCGTGCGGCAGCGTGGCGTTCGAGGTGATCACGATGGCGTCCTCGGGGTAGTCGGCGGCGCGCACCGACTCCGCCGGGATGTAGCGCACGTCGGGGCGGTCGCGCAGATACCACGCCCACGGCCACGTCAGCGACGACGTGGTGTCGACGACGATCGCGGTCGTGCCCGGCCGCGCCGCCGCGTGCGCCTCGATCTCCCCGGTGAGGCGCGGCACGTCGGCCGAGGTCTGCGTGTAGATGAGCGGCTCGACGGGCGTGTCGGGGTGGCCGAAGGAGAGCCCGACGGCGGTGCGCAGCGAGAGCACCCCGAGCAGCAGCGCGAGCGCGGCCGCGGAGCCCGCGGCGGCCCAGAGCATCGCGCTCGCACGCTCCTCGCGCAGCCGCCGCCACAGGCGCGGCAGCACGGCGCCGAGGGCGTGGCCGGCGAGGAACGCCAGCGGCACCGCGAGGTGGACGTTGAGCCACGGCATCTTCTCGCCCGCCAGCGTCAGCGCGAGCAGCGTCGACGCGAACCACCACACAAGCAGCCTCGTGAGCGTGTCCCCGCGCAACAGCAGCCAGGCGCCGCCGGCGAGCGCGGGGATGAGGACGAGGAACTCGTAGAGCGGCAGCATCATCAGGTAGTAGAACCACGGCTGGTTGCCGCGCCGGACGTCCTGCTGGTCGAGCCAGTAGTCGAGCTGCCCCCAGAACGCGCCGAGGAAGCCGTCCGGGCTCGTGAACCACGTGGTGTAGAGCGGCAGCGTGATCGCGAGGACGATCCCCGCCAGCAGCGGCCACCGTCGCGCGTCCCAGGCCGAGCCGACGACGGTCGTCGCGGCCATCGTCACCAGCACGGCGACGGTCACGCCCTCGCGCGCGCCGAGGAAGCCGGCCTCGTCCGCCTGCCCCAGCACGACCTGGCTCGCCGCGACGAGGAACGGGAGCGTGAGCGTGCCCAGCATTACGACGAGGTCCGCCTCGCGTGGCCGCTCGGTCCAGCCCAGCCGCGCGCGCAGCGGCGCGAGGGGCGTCCACAGCGCGGCCACGACCCACGCGACGGGCAGCAGCGCGACGGCGAGCGCGGCGCGGCGCAGCCCTCGCTGGCCCGACTGGTCGAGCAGGGCGCCGGTGAGCGTCACGTCGAGGTAGAGCATCACGATCGCGACCGTGATGTAGGCGGTCTCCTTCGTCGCAAACCCGAGCGCGAGCGCGGCGGCGGCGACCACCAGCCAGCGGTCGTGGCCGTCGGCGCGGTAGCGCCACACGGCGGCCACGATCAGCACGGTCCACAGCACCGCGATCAGGTCGTTGCGGGCGAAGCGCGAGAAGTAGAGCAGAACGGGCGAGACCGCGAGCAGCACCGCCGCCGACGCCGTCGCGGTCGGGCCAAGCCAGCGGCGGAACAGCAACGGCGTCGCCACCAGCGCCGCGCCCGCGAGGGCGACCGGCAGGCGCGCGGTGACGTCGCCGTCCCCGGCGAGCTTGAACGTCCCGGCGACCGTGTGGAACAGCAGCGGGCCGTGCATGAGCGGGTTGTGCTCGTAGCCCCGGCCCTCCGCGAGGTACCACGCGAATGTCGCGTGCAGCGACTCGTCGTGGTGCATCGCGCGGTTCCCGAGGTCGAGGAGGCGCAGCAGCAGCCCGACCCCGGTGATAGCGAGCACGGTCGCCACGAGGCCCCCGGGTGACCCCCAGCGGGGCAGCAGCGCGGACGCGCCGCCGTGCGGCCTCGCGATCCGGTCGGGCGCGCTCACGGGGCGCCCGCCGGCGGGACGGCGACGATGCGCGTGCCGTACGCCTCGAACACCACCGGCCAGCCCTCGAACCGCGCGGCGACATCGGCACCGTACTGCCGGCGCTCCTCGTTGCCGAGGTAGACGTGCGTGACGCCGAGTTGGTGCACGAGGCCGAGGATGCGGGGAGTTGCGCCCTCGCGGTAGATGTCGTCGACGTTCGCCTGCCGCCGGGCTGCGGGCGGCGCGGCGCGCCACTGCACCTGGTGGCCGGGCCAGCCGAGCAGCGTCGGCACGCCGCTCGCGGCCGAGATCACGTTGCCCGAGCCGTACGACGCGCCCACCGCCTCGAGCAGCACGTGCCGCCGGGCGTCGAGGTTCGCGCGCACCCAGCGCAGCGACGCCGCCCCGCCGGGGTCACGCACGTCGAGGTACGCCAGCGCGTCGAGGCCCGGCGCCTGCGCCTCGCGGGCGCGGCTGACGGCGGCGGCCGGCGCGTACAGCAGCGAGCCGAGCCAGAGCAGCGTCGCCGCCCCCACCAGCACGCCCAGCAGGACGGGGCGCGGGCGGAGGCTCCCCATCCCGACCCGCGGCAGCGTCGAGCGGTCCCACGCGAGCGCCACCCCGACCGCCCCCGCGAGGGCGAGGAGGGGCCACGCGGCGCCCCAGAACTTGAAGACGCTGTTGAGCCGCCCGTACCCGAGCGCGTCGGCCACGTGGAACACCTCGGTCGTCAGCACGATCGCGCCCGCGGCGGTGGCGAGGGCGAGCCACGCGGCGCGGTCACGCGCGCCGTCGCGATACGCGCCCCATGCCGCCGCGCCCGCCGTAGCTACGACGAGCGCGAGCACCACGAGCGTCGCCCAGCCCACGCCACGGTCGGTGAGCGCAGGCCCGTGGTCGCCGACAGACACCGCGACCGCCCACGCGACCGGCGGCGCCGCCGCCAGCAGCAGCCAGGCCCCGAGGTGGCGCGGGGCGACGCGAGGCCGCGTGCAGAGCGCCGCGACGGTCACCGGGAGCAGCACTGCGCCCCAGAACAGCAGGAAGCGCGTCGGGTCGCTCGCGCCGTCGGTGACGAGCGCGAGGCTCGGCCGTTCGCCCTCGAAGGTCGCGATCATGGGCCATGCGATCGCGAGGCCCACCGCGCACGGGAGCGCGAGGTAGCGCACCGCGCCGAAGAGCGCGCCGGCGAACGGCCAGCCGACCGACGCGAACACCCATGCCGCCGCGACGAGCCACAGCAGGCCGTAGGTCACCACGTCCCACGCGTTCGTCATCGCGAGCCCCGCGAAGAGCGCGCCCGCCAGCAGCAGCGCGCCGGGCGCGCCGGTCCACCGCTTCCACGTCAGCGCCGTCCCGCCCTCGAACGTATCGAGGGCGAGCGCCACGGCCGCGAGGCCGAGCGGCAGCGCGAGCACGTGCGCGTGGAGGTCGCCGAGGATGAGCGAGAAGGCCGGGAACTCGCTGATCGTCCCCGGCACGACGCGCGTCGCGCGCCACCACCACCAGAACGCGTCGGGCACTCCGTTGGTCGCCTCGGCCGGTCCGGGCAGGCCGGAGACGCCGAGCGTGCCCCAGAAGCCCGGCCCGCCGAACCCGTTCGCGGCGGCAAGCTCCGCGAGGCCCTCGAGCGGCGCGAGCCAGACCATCCCGACCACCGCGAGCGCTCCGGCAACCCAGAGCGTGGAGCGCCGGCGAGGCCGCACCAGCCCGGCGGCGTCGGTGGCGACCCCCACGGTGGCGACCACGACCATCGCACCCGTGGCGGCGAGGCCGAGGTTGAAGCCCGTGGCCGGGGCAATGCCGGTGAGCTGCTGCACCACGTCCACCATCACGTGGCCGAGGTGGTAGTAGGAGACCTCGAACCCCGCGAGCCACGCGTCCGGCGGCGGCATCGCCGTCGCCTCGTGGACGACGGTGAGCAGCATCAGGTCCATCGGCTTCTCGGTCGCGATCGCCGCCGGCGCCTGCGCGCGCACGAACGCGAGGAGCGCGAACGCGGCGAGGAACAGCACCTCGCCCCCGAGGAGCGTCCGCCGGCGGTCGAGGAGCAGCCTGAGCCGCGCCGGGTCGCGCCACGCGATCCACGCCGACCACAGATAGAGCGCGCCCAGCGCCGCGCCGACCAGCGTCGGGCCATAGGACACCGACGTGAGCGCGGCGGTGAGCCACGCGGCCTGCGCCACGAGCAGGAGGCCGAGCGGCCTGGCGTAGAGCACGCCGCGCGAGCGCAGGCGCGTGAACAGCAGCGTCGACGGGAGGAGCGCGCCGGCTCCCACGGCGAGCGACGCGAGGTACCAGGCGGCGACCTCGAACATGGCGGGCGGGCGTCAGGCTTCCGCGGTCTGGGGTGTCGCCTCGGGCGTGGCAAGCAGCGCGTCGACGAACCCCGCCGGGTCGAACGGCGCGAGGTCGCCGGGGCCGTCGCCGGTGCCGATGAACCGCACCGGCAGCCCGAGCTGCGAGGCGACGGCGAAGACGATGCCGCCCTTCGCGCTGCCGTCGAGCTTCGTGAGGATCACCGAGGTGACGTCGACGGCGTCGGTGAAGGCCCGCGCCTGCGAGAGCCCGTTCTGGCCCGTGGTCGCGTCCAACACGAGCGCGACCTCGTCGGGCCCGCGCCCGACCTGGCGCTCGATGACGCGCCGCATCTTCGCAAGTTCGTCCAGGAGGTGCTGCTTGTTGTGGAGCCGCCCCGCCGTGTCGACCAGGACGATGTCGTGGCCGCGCGCCGTCGCCGCCTCGGCGGCGTCGAACGCGACAGCGGCGGCGTCCGCGCCCTGCTGGTGGGCGACGAGGTCGAACCCCACGCGGTCGCTCCAGGTGCGGAGCTGGTCGACGGCGGCCGCGCGGAACGTGTCACCGGCGGCGGCGAGCACGCGCTTGCCGTCCTCCATGTAGCCGTGGGCGAGCCGCGCGATGGCGGTGGTCTTCCCCGTCCCGTTCACCCCGACGACGAGCACCACGGCCGGCTCGGGCGCGGGCTCGACCGCGCCCGGCCCCCACAGCCGGCCCGTCCCCGCGGGCCCTTCGAGGATCGCGATCAGCTCGTCGCGGAGGGCGGTGCGGACGTCCTCGGCGGTATCGGGGTCGGTGGCGCGGATGCGTTCGAGCACGTCGAAGGTCGTCTCGACGCCGGTGTCGGCGCCGATGAGCACCTCTTCGAGGGACTCCCACAGCTCCGGGCCGACGTCGCGGCCGCGCAGTGCGTCGCTGACGCGCCCGAACCACGAGCGGCGCGTGCGCGCGAGCGCCTCACCGGTCGCCGCCTCGGACTCCTTGCTCCGGGCGAACAGCCTCACGTGGCATCCCCACTACGCGTCGAGGTACGCCTCGATGGTATGGCCAAGGTCGGGTCGTGGCTACGGGGACGGAGCCCGGCGGCTACGAGGCCTGCGGCAGGTCCGCGAGCCGCAGCGAGAGCACGCGCGACGCCGAGTCGTCACCCATCGAGACCCCGTAGATGGCGTCGGCCGCCTCGATGGTGCCGCGGTTGTGCGTGATCACGATGAACTGCGAGCGGTCGCTCATCTCGCGCAGCGTCTGCACGAACCGCCCCACGTTCGCGTCGTCGAGCGCTGCGTCGACCTCGTCGAGGACGCACACCGGCGCCGGGTTCACCGACAGCAGCGCGAAGAGCAGCGCCACCGAGGTCAGCGCGCGCTCGCCGCCGGAGAGCATCGCGAGCGACGAGATGCGCTTGCCCGGCGGTTGCGCCCGCACCTCCACGCCCGGGTCCCCGGGGTCGTCCGACTCGTCCTCCAGCACGGGCTCGACCAGCGTCAGCTCCGCGGAGCCGCCGCCGAAGAAGCGCTGGAAGTACTCGCCGAAGCTGGCGTTGACCAGCTCGAACGTCTCGTCGAAGCGCTCGCGGATGCGGCGCTCGAGGTCGGCGATGGCCTCGCGCAACTGCTCCTCGGCGGCCTCGAGGTCCGAGACCTGCCCGACGAGGAAGTCGTGCCGCTCCTGCTCCTCGGTCAGGTCCTCGATCGCCTCGAGGTTGACGGGGCCGAGCGCGCGCAGCTCGCCGCGCAGCTCGGCGACGCGCGTGCGCAACTCCTCCGCGGAGACGTCCGCGCCGCCGCTCGGCGGCGGCGGGGCGCCGTTCGCGCGGTGCGCGAGGACGGGCTCCGGCTCCGCGTCGGGAGTCTCGTCGCCATTGCGGTGGGCCGGGACGCGGCGCACCGCGCCGGCCTCGTCGACGGCCATGCCGTCCTCGGCGAGCTGCTGCTCCAGCGTCTGGACGCGGGCCGCGCACTCGCGGAGCGTCGCCTCGGCCTCCAGCAGGTCGCGTTCGGCGGCGAAGAGGTGCGCCTGGTTGTCGCCGCGGGCAGCGGTGAGCGTGCGCGACGCTGACTCTGCGTCGGCGAGGGCGGCGTGCGCGGGCGAGACGGCGGCGTCGGCGGAGCGCTGCGCGGCGCGCACGTTCGAGCGCTGCTCGCTCAGGTCCCGGATCGCCAGCGCGAGGTCCTCGAGCTCGTGCTCGACCGCCTGCGCCTGCTCGCGACGCTCCACGAGGCGCTCTCGCGCGAGGCGCCGCTCGGCCTCGGCGGCCTCGCGGTGCGAGGTAGCCGCCTCGCGCTCGCCCAGCGCCGTCGCGAGTGTCGTGGTCGCCGCCGAAACTACGTCGGCCGCGGCGTCGCGCTCCACCCCGACCGCCTCGGAGCGGTCGCGGAGGGCCCGCAGCTGGCCGTCGATGTCGGAGAGCTCGGCCCGCAGCGGGCCGTCGTCGACGAGGGCCGCGTCGCGCTCCGCCTCGTCGGCGGCGAGTGCGGCATGGATGAGCCGCAGCTCCCCACCCAGCGCGACGAGGCGGCCCCGTAGCTGGGACGCCGCGCGCTCGTGGTCGCGCAGCCGCTCCTCGGCGCCCTCGGCGTCGCGGCGCGCCTTGCGCACGCCCTCGCGGAGCTGCTCCACGGTGCCGTCGAGGCGAGTGATCCGCGCCGCGGCGTCGTCCGTGGCGCGCTCGGCGGCGGCGATCTCCTCGGGCAGCGCCTCGGCTTCGTCGTGCAGCTCGAACTGGTCGGCGGTCGCGCCGCGCGAGCCGCCGTGCATGGAGCCGTTGGGCCGCAGCAGGATGCCGTCGCGCGTAACGATCGAGCCGAGCCCGCGGTCGAGGTGCTTGAGCGCGGTCTTGACGTCGTCGACGACGATCGTGCGGCCCAGCAGTGAGTCGACCAGGGGCCGGTACTCCTTGTCGGTGCGCACCAGCCGGGATGCGACTCCGACCACGCCGCGCTCGGTGAGCAGGTTCAGCGGGTGCTGGTGGCGGACCCCCGCGACGGGCAGCAGGGTCGCGGAGCCGACCTCGCGCTGCCGGAGGTGCTCGATCGCCGCGAGCGCGTCATCGGGCGTCTCGACGATCACCGCGCCGAGCTGGTCCGCGAGGGCGGCCTCGATCGCGAGCTCCAGCCCGGAGGGCACGCGGATCACGCGCGTGAGCAGGCCGACGACGCCCCTCAGGGGCTCCTCGCCGGCTTCGGGTTCCTCGGCGGCGCGCAGCAGCTCGGTGCCGGCCGCGCCGCGCTCGTTGATGTGCGCCGACAGCGCCTCGATGAGGTCGCGGCGGGCGATGAGGCGGTCGCGGTCGGCGGTCCGCTCGCGCAGCGTGTCGCGCGCCTCGGCGGCGGCGTTCTGCGCGTGCTCCAGGCGCTCCTCGGCGGCCATGCGCCGGCGTTGCAGCTCGGCCGAGGCCTGCGTGAGCCGCTCGCGCTCGCGCTTCGCGGCCAGCGCCTCGCGGCCGTACTCCTCGACGCTCTCGAGGAGCTCGCCGCGGCGGGCGGTGGCGGCCTCGCGCTGGCGCTCGCGCGTGGCGCGGCGCTCGGCGGCCTGCCTGCGCCGCTGCTCCAGTCCGGCGATGTCGGCTTCGAGGCGGGCACGCCGGGTCTCGAGGGCGGTGAGGTCCCGCAGCGCCGCGCGCACCGTCTCGTCCGCGTCGGCGAGCGCCGCACGGGCGCCGCCCAGCGCCGTCTCGGCCTCGGTGACGCGCTCGTCGAGCGCGCCGGTCATATGCTCGGCGTCCAACTCGACGGCCGGCAGCGCCTCAATGTCCTCGATAGCGACCGCGAGCTCCTCGCGCCGCACCTCCAGCAGCTCGCGTCGCTGCTCGCTGAGGGCGAGCTGCTGGTCGAGCGCAAGCGCGCGTTCGCTGAGTTCGCGCTCGTGTCGCTGGGTGCGTTCGAGCTCGGCGCGCGCGGCGGTGACGGCCTGCTCGGCGGCGGCGATGCGCGGCGCCAGCGCCTCGCTGCCGCGCCGGGCCGCGGCGAAGGCCTCGGTGCGCTGGTCGTGCCGGGCCTGGGCTGCCGCGTGCTCGTCGCGGGCGCGGCGCAGCTCAGTCTCGTAGTAGGTCTCCAGCACGGCGCCCAACTCGGCCTCGAGCTCCCGGTAGCGCGCGGCGCGGGTGGACTGGCGCTCGAGCTGGCGCAGGCGAGGGGCCAGCTCGCGGATCAGGACGCGCACGTGGCCGAGGTTGTCGCGCGTCTCCCCCAGCCGCCGCTCCGCACGGGTCAGCTCGACGCGGTGGCGATGCACCTCGGCCGCCTCTTCGATGAGGCGGCGGCGTTCGATCGGGCGGAGGCCGAGCACCTCATCGACGAGGCCCTGCGACATCATCGCGTAGGAGTTCTGGCCCACCTGCGCGCGGCGGAAGAGGTCCTGCACGTCCAGCAGCCGCACCTTCTGGCCGTTGATGCGGTACTCGCTCTCGCCGGAGCGGTAGGTGCGGCGGGTGACGGTCACCTCGCTGTAGTCGATGGGCATCCAGTGCTCGGAGTTGTCGAGGGAGAGCGTGACCTCGGCCATGCCCTGCGGCTTGCGCCCGTCGGAGCCGGAGAAGATGAAGTCCTCGCTGCGGCGCGCGCGGATCGCGCGCGCGGACTGCTCGCCCAGCGCCCAGCGCACCGCGTCGGAGACGTTGGACTTGCCCGATCCGTTGGGACCGACGACGGCGGTGATGCCCGGGCCGAACTCGAAGACCTGGCGGTCCGCGAAGGACTTGAACCCCTGCGCCTCGACGCGGCGGAGGTACACGGCTACTCGCCCCCGCCTGACGCGTCGAGGGGCGGCGTGCCCGCCTCGATGCGCTCGCGGAGACGCCGCACGGCCTCGCGCGCCGCCTGCTTCTCCGCCTGCTGCTTGCTCCCCCCGCAGCCCGTCCCGAAGACCTCACCGCCGAGGCGCACCTCGACGGTGAACTCGCGCGCGTGGTCCGGCCCGCGTTCGTCGGTCGTCACGTACTGCGGGCGGCCCAGCTCGGTCTCGGCCAGCTGCTGCAGCGCGCCCTTGGGGTTGAGTTCGGCGGGGTCGGTCTGCAGGCCCGTGATCTCGGCTTCGAGCGAGCGCTCGATGAAGCGCCGCGCGCCGTCCATGCCGCCGTCGGGTCCGGTGTCGAGCCGGATCGCGCCGATCAGCGCCTCGTAGACGTGGGCAAGGTTGCCCTCGCGCTCACGTCCGCCGGTGGCGTCCTCGCCGCGGCCGAGGAGCAGCCAGCGTCCGAGTTCGAGCCGTGCGGCAACGCGCGCCAGGGTCGGGCCCTGCACCAGGTGGGCACGCCACTGCGTCAGTTGGCCCTCCTCGATGTCGGGGAAGTCCGAGTACAGCCGCTCCGCTACTACGAGCCCCAGCACGGCGTCGCCGAGGAACTCCAAACGCTCGTTGGAGCCCATGGCGTCGGCGTGTTCGTTCGCGTATGAGGAGTGCGTGAGGGCGAGCCGCAGCAGCGACTCGTCCGCGAACCGCAGCCCGATCCGCTCCTGCAGATCGGTAAGCGAGACCGACGCGGGAAGCACTCGATTCGCCCCCTGGGGCGCCTCGCCGTCGACCAGCCGTTACGATGGCTGTGCAGACAGGCGCCGAACCCCCGCGCCACCGTGCCATCCTATGGACGAACCGGCTCCAACGTCAATAACCGATAACGTGACTACACCCCTGCCCCGCACTTGCTAGCGCCACTCCCATCCCTGTCGTCCGCGCTGGCGGCGCCCGCCCGTGAACTCCTCGAGGCGGGCACGGCGGCAGCCGAGGCGGCGGGGGCCGATCTGTGGGTCGTCGGCGGCGCGCTGCGGGACTGCGCGGCGGGACGCGCCGTGCGCGACGTCGACGTCGCCACCGCGTCGGCCGACCCCACCGCCGCGGAGCGCCTCGCCCGCTCGACGGCGGGGCGCGTCGCGGGTTCGTGGGAGGTCACCGCCGAGCCGCGGTTCGGCACGGCGTCCGTGCGCGGCGGGGCAGGGCGCCTGGAGGTCGCGACGCTGCGCACCGAGCACTACGCGCGGCCGGGCGCGCTGCCGGAGGTGCGGCTCGGCGCGACGATCGAGGCGGACCTGGCGCGCCGCGACTTCACCGTGAACGCGCTGGCGCTGGCGGTCGCGGGGCCACGGCGCGGCGAGCTGCTGGACCCCTTCGACGGCCTCGAAGACCTCGCCGCGCGGCGGCTGCGCGCGCTCCACGCGCGCTCGTTCGCCGACGACGCGACACGGCTCTGGCGCGGGGCGCGCTACGCGGCGGCGCTCGACCTCCGGCCCGAGCCGGCCACCGCGCAGTGGATCGCCGAGGGCGCGCGGTGGCTCCCGCCCATCTCCGGCGCGCGCCTCTGGGCCGAGTTCGAGCGCACCTCGGCGCAGCGGCGGGTGGCCCGCACCGTCCGGCTCCTCGACGCCTGGGGCGTGCTGCACGGCACCCATGAGGGGTGGAGCGTGTCGGAGGCCGCGAGGCGCGCACTCCGCCATCGCCCGGGACCGCATGCGCCCGAGGTGCTGCTCGCCACACTGCTGGCGCTGCTCCCCGACCGCGACGCGATCGCCGCCCGGCTCGACGCGCCGCGCGCCGCGCGGGGGGAGGTCGACGCCGCCGCCCGCCTCCTCGCGCTCGGCGGCCAGACCCCCCAGCACCTCGTGAGCGTCAAGGGTGTCGGCGTCCACGCGCGGCAGGCCGCGCGCTGGCTCGAGCCCGCCCGGCAGCTGGGCCTGCAGCGGGCGCTGCGGCGCTGGGAGCGCACGCGTTCACCCCTCGACGCCGCCGCGCTGCAGCGCCTCGGCGTGCCGCCGGGGCCGGAGCTCGGCGCGTGGCTGCGGCGGTTGCGTCGCGAGCGCTATCTCGGCACTCTGGGCAGCGCCGCGGCCGCGCGGCGGCTCGTCCGCTCCGAACCCGGGCGCGAGGCGGGCACGGATGACGAGGGACCCGGATGAGCCAAGCCACGCCTTGCTGGACGGGCGGCCCCGAGGCGCCGCCGTCGGTCTCCCCTCGCCCCCGCAGGCAGCGGCGCCTCCGCCGCGCCGAGACGGACTGAGCGCGGTGGCCGCCCGCGAACGCCGCCGCCGGATACTGCGCCGCGAGGGCCGGGGCGAGGGCCTCCCCGCGCCGGTCACCCGGACGTTCCAGGGCATCCCCGTCACGCGGCTCGGGCTGCTCGTGCTGCTGCTGCTCGGGTTCTGGATCGGCCGCGTCGCGGCCGTCGTTCCGGGCGACATCGTCGAGTTCGTCGTGGCGGTCATCAGCGCGGTGGCGCTGGCGATTTGGTACCGGCGCCGCGCCCGTGAGTACATGCAGATGCGCAGTGCGAACCGCAGGCGGGAGGAGTGACCATGGACTGGTCGTACGACGGCGCGGACGGGCCGGACCGCTGGGCGTCGCTCGACGAGGCCTACTCGGACTGTGGCGGGCGGCAGCAGTCACCGGTCGACATCACCGGCTCCGTCGAGGGTGACGCGACGCCCCTCGCCTTCACGTACGGCACCCCCGCCAACGTCGCGCGCAACAACGGCGTGTTCGTGCACGTCGACTACCCCGCGGGCAACACGCTCGTCAGCGGCGGCCGGACGTTCGGTCTGCAGTCGATGCACATGCACGCGCCCTCGGAGCACACGGTCGAGGGCGAGGAGTTCGCGGCCGAGTTGCACCTGGTCCACGCCGACGCCGACGGCGCGCTCGCCGTGGTGGGGCTGCTGTTCGCACTCGGCGAGGCGGACCCCGGCGTGCAGGCGCTCCTCGACGCAGCGCCGGCCGCCGGCGAGACGGTCGAGGAGGGCGTCGCGGTCGACCCCAAGCCGTACGTGCCGGCGGACCCGGCGTGCTACCGCTACGACGGCTCGCTGACGACGCCGCCGTGCAGTGAGGGCGTCGCGTGGCACGTGATCCGCGCGGCGGGCACGGTCTCGGCGGCGCAGGTCGAGGCGTTGCGCGCGATCGGCGGCGGGCCGACGAACCGGCCCGTGCAGCCGCTGTACGGTCGCGTGATCACGCTCGAAGGCGCTGCCTGAGGGCTCAGGGGCTCCTCGTCGTGCGCCTGCGTCGACGGCGCTTCGGCAGCTCGAACCACGTCGCCCCGTCGCCACGGTCGACGCCGCGCAGCGGGACGTAGCCGACGCGGAACCAGAAGTACATGCCGTGCCCGTTGGTGCGCGGCGCGCGCCCCCGGAACGCTCGGACGCCCTCGCGCCGCAGCCGACCCTCGGCGGCGAAGATCGCGCGCACCCCGAGGCTGCGCCCGCGCCGCTCCGGCACGATCGCCACGCCGAGCGTCGCGGTCTGTACCCCGGGGTGGCCCTCGGGCCCGTCGCGCTCGACCGTGAGCAGTCCGGCATGCTCCCCTTCAGCGCGCACGAGGAAGCACTCGGCGTCGGGCGGGACGGCGGGTAGCGGCCCCTCGTGGCGTCGTCCGATGCCGTCGCGGAGGGCCTGCTCGATAGTCGGGCAGGCGGCGAGCGCGGCGTCGAGCGTCGTCTCGCGCAGCACGACGCCGTGGCCGCGCGCCCAGAGCTTGCCGATGGCCCGCTCAGGCATCCGGCGGGTCGAGCCAGTCCGCGATCGCGCCGGGGACGCCGCTCGCGGGCACCACGAGCCGCTCGCAGTCCGGCAGCGCATCGAGGAACGTCGAGCCGTAGTCGCGGCTGAGCACGCGGCGGTCGAGCACGAGGAAGACGCCGCGGTCCTCGGCGGACCGGATGAGGCGGCCGAAGCCCTGGCGGAACCGCAGGACGGCCTGCGGGAGCGTGTACTCGGCGAACGGGTCCTCGTACTGCCCGGCGCGCGCGGCGTGGATCGGGTCGGTCGGCACGGGGAACGGCAGCCGCGCGACGGCGAGGAGTGAGAGCGCCGGGCCGCGCACGTCGACGCCCTCCCAGAACGACGCCGTCCCGAGCACCAGCGAGCGCGGCCGCGTGGCCAGCGAGCGCAGCAGCCGCGCCGGGCCGCCGTCGACGTCGTGCGCGAGCACGGCGATGTCATCGACCGAGAGCCGCCCGCGCAGGGCGTCGGCGGCGGAGCGTACGCCGCCGTGCGAGGTGAAGAGCGAGAGCGTCCGCCCGTCCGCTGCGCGCGTGGCCGCGGCGAGGACGTCGTGCGCGGCCATCGCGTAGCCGGGCGCCTCGGGCTCCGGTATGTCCTCCACCGCGAGCACGAGCGCGGCGCGGCGGTAGTCGAACGGCGAGCCGACGTCGAGCGTGTCGGGCTCGAAGAGCCCGATGCCGCGCACCGAGTAGTCGAACGAGCCCCCGCTCGTGAGCGTCGCGCTCGTCGCCAGCACAGAGTCGCGGCGGGCGTACAGCTCGTCGGTGAGCCGAGGCCCCACGTCGAGCGGTGCGACGCGCACGCGCGGTCCGCGTGCGTCCGCGCTCAGCCACACGATCTGCTCGGGGTCGGCGCGCTGCACGGCCTCGCGCAGCGTGGACGCGGCGAGTGCGGCCTCCTCGCGGGTCCGGGCGAGCCCCGCGCGCAGACCGTCGAGGGCGGGGCCGTCCGTGGGCTGCGCCTCGACGGCCTCGCGCGCGTGGTCGAGACGCCGCGCCAACTCGTCGACGGCCAGCTCGGCGTGGAGCGCGGCCTCCTCGACGTCGCCCCACAGCGGCTGGGCGCGGCGTCCGGGCGTGATCGAGACGCGCGGCTCGTCGTCGCGCTCCGCGAACTCCTCGATGTAGCCGAGCAGCGCAGCCTCCAGGTCCGGGACGCGCGCCTCGACGCGCGCCGCGGCGGTCGCCACGTCGTCCGCCAGCGCGGCGAGACCGGCGAGCGGTGAGAGCGGCATGGGGTCGAGCATGGCGGCGGTGCGCAGCGCACCGGCGAGGCTGGCCGAGGCGCGCCCGGTGGTCCCGGCCTCCTCGACGATCGCATTCAGTTCGGGCACCCCGACCGCGCCGCTGAACTGGTTCGTCGCGACCGCCTCCAGGCGGTGTGCCTCGTCCACCACCAGGTGGTGGAACGGCGGCAGCACCTGGTCGTCGCTCGCGGCGTTCGCGAGCAGCAGCGCGTGGTTCACGATCACGACGTGCGCCGCGGCCGCCTCGGCGCGGGCACGCTGGAGGAAGCACGTCCCCTCGCGCACGAAGGCGCAGCGCCGCGCGAGGCAGTCGTTCGAGTCCGCCGAGAGCGCCCGCCAGCTCGGGCGCTCGTCGTTGCGCAGGTACAGCTCGGACACTTCACCGCGCTCGGTGCCGTCGAGCCAGACGGCGACGCGGCCGAGCACGCGCGCCTCGGCAGGTGTGATCTCGTCGGTCGACTCCATCGACTGCGTCCAGCGCTCGAGGCAGAGGTAGTTCGCCCGGCCCTTGAGCACGGTGGTGCGAAGCGTCCCCGGTGCGGCTCCCTCGGCGCGCTCGACGAGCGCCGCGGTCGCCGGCAGGTCGCGCGCGGCGAGCTGCTCCTGGAGGTTCAGCGTCTGCGTCGAGACGACGACGCGGTCGTCGTTGCGGAGCGCGTGCAGCAGCGCCGGCAGCAGGTACGCCAGCGACTTCCCGGTGCCGGTGCCCGCCTCGACGGCCAGGTGGCCGGCGTGCGCGACGTTCGCGGCGACGGCTCGCGCCATCGCCGCCTGCCCCGAGCGCGCCTCGAAGCGCGGCAGCAGGTCCGGTGACCGCCCGGCTTCGGCGAAGAGCCGCTCGACGTCCTCGTCGTCGACCAGCCGGGGCTCGTCGTGTGCGCCGAGCTGCAGCGGGGGCGGGAGCGGGTCCGGCGCGGGCCGTCCCAGCGTGCCCGGCGCGGCGAGTGCCGCCTGCGGCGCCTCGCCGGAGCGCGCCGCGAGCGCCTCCTCGAACAGCGGCGCGAGCGCCCACTGCGCCCGTGCCGCGAGCGCGGCGAGGTCGCGCAGCGCACGCGAGGAAAGCGCGTCGATGCGGTCGAGCAGCGCCCGCATCACCTCGGCGGTGGCCTCGGCGTCCGGGAGCGCGCGGTGGTGGTCGACGAGCTCGACGCCGAGCGCCGAGGCGAGCGAGGCAAGGTCGAGCCGGTCGGAGGTCGGGAGCAGCACCGAGGCCAACTCGTACGTATCGAGGCTGGGGCCGGGCATGGGCGCGCCCGCCTCCATGAGGAAGCCGAGGTCGAACGCCACGTTGTGGCCGACGAGCGGGCGGCCGCCGGCGAACACCGCGAACTGCGAGACGGCCTGCGCGGGCGGCGGCGCGTCGAGCACGTCCTCGTCGCGGATCGAGGTCATGAGCCGGATGCCGGGCGGGATCGGCACGCCGGGCCGGACGAGGGTCTGGAAGCGGTCGATCACGCCCTCGCGGCTGAAGCGCACCGCCCCGATCTCGATGATGCGGTCGCTGGAGGCGTCCAGGCCCGTGGTCTCGATGTCGACGGCGACGTACTCAGGGGCGAGCCCAGCTGGCATTAGGACACCGGAAGGTGCGGGGAGTGGTCGCGGGCGGTCAGCCCGCGGGTCACGCGGTGACGGCGGCGACCGCTTCGATGGCGCCTTGCTCGAAGCTCACGAACTCCTCGCCGGGCGGCTCACCGACCTTGCGCAGGACGGCCTGGAACCGGCCCGCGTGCAGCTCGTGCAGCAGCTCCTCGGCGGTGTTCACCTCGCGCTCGAAGCCGGTCGCGTAGTAGCCGATGCCGCTCTCGGAGTGGGCGTCGCTGCCGCCGGTGGTGGGCTTGCCGAGGACGCGTGCGACCTCCAGCGCGAAGTAGTTCTCGCGCGGGGTGTTGCACCCGTTGGCGACCTCGATGGCGTCGGCAAGCTGGAACACGGGCAGCTCGGCGGCCTGCTCGGGAGTGAGGTCGAACGGCTTGCCGTTGGTGCGCATCGCGGTGACCTCGTCGAAGACGTGGCGGAACGGGTGGCACACGACGAGGAAGCCGCCGACCTCGTCGAGGGCGGCCCGCAGCGCCTCGGCGCGGCGGATGCCGCCGATGTACGACTGGAGGCCGATGGCGCCCATGTGGCCGAGGTCGGTGGAGACCTCCATGCCGAAGTTGACGAAGAACGGGACGTCCGAGTGGCGTTCGAGGAACCCCGCGCGCTCCCACGGGTCCCACATCTTGTCGTGCTCGGTGATGTTGACGCCGGTCAGGCCGGCCTCGGGCCCGAGCTGCATGAGCTTCTCGGGTTTGAGCATGCTGTCGGATGAGGCCACCGCCGTATGCAAGTGCATGTCCAGCACACTGGCTTGCGGCGCTATGGTCAGTTCCAGGATCGGCCCCCGTGTATCAACAAGTCCGGCGCGCAGGCCGGCACGCCGAGTCTACGTGATGGGCTACCTCGGGGCTACACCCCCGCTCACCCGGCCAGCAGCGGGAGCAGGACGCCGTACGCGAGCGCGGCGACGAGCGCCGTCACCCACATCGCGCGCGTCATGCGCCCTCGCACGAACCCGGCGGCGAGCAGGCCGAGGAGCAGCGCGATGTTCACGAAGAACCGGAACGCGTCCGGATCGTCGAGCGAGAAGTACGCGGCGCCGAGGATCAGGCCGAACATCGTCCAGGCGAGCATCATCGCGTTGACGATAACGATGCCGAGCAGCGGGAGCGGCACGCGGCTCCCTCCGGCGACGCGCTCGCGGGCGCTCACCCACCACGCGGCGTTGCGGCTCATGCTGTAGAGCGCGATGCCCGTCGTCATGAACGCGGCGGCCGCGCCGGAGATGAAGCCGGCGACGAGGGCGCGCATGGCCTCGGGGTCCACCTAGGACTCCCCGCCCGCCGGCTCCTCCTCGATGGCGAGCGCCTCGGCGCGCGGGAGCGTGCGCGCGGGCAGCACGGTCGCACCCTCGGCTTCCAGGTCGCGGCGCAGCTCGGCGACCTTCGCGCGCTCGTGCGCGAGCAGGAACACCGAGGGGCCGGCGCCGGTGAGGTGCAGCGGCGCGCCGCCCACGACAGCGGCGTAGGCGCCGTAGTGGGCGAGCAGCTCCGACTCCGTGCGCTCCACGATGCCCTCGAAGGCGTTCCAGAGGTCGGCGGTGGGCGGTGGCGCGCCGCGTCCGAGGCGATGCGCGATGCGGTGCGAGCGCTCGCCGTGGCTGAGGTCGCGGGGCTGTACGGCGGCGAAGCGGCGGGCCGTCTTGTTGGGCGGCGGCGGCACCGGCGGCACGAGCACGAGCAGCCGCAGCGGGCGCAGGTCCCGGAGCGGCTCGACGATCTCGCCGCGCCCGCGGCACCGCGCCGAGCCGCCGTGGAGGAAGAACGGCACGTCGGAGCCCAGCGCCGCCGCGACCTCGGACAGCCGCCCGAGGGGCCAGTCGAGGCCCCACAGGCGGTCGAGCCCGCGCAGCACCGCCGCGGCGTCGGAGGAGCCGCCCCCGAGGCCGGCAGCGACGGGTATCGCCTTGTCGACCTCGATCGCCACGTCCGGCTCGCGACCGGCGGCCGCCGCGAGGGCCCTCGCCGCCTCAGCAGCCAGCTCGCGGTCGCCCTCGACGTTCGCCGCGAAGCGGCCCGTGAGCCGCACGTCCAGGGCGTCGGCGGGTCGCAGCCGCACGGTGTCGGCGAGGTCGATGGTCGTCATCACGGTGTCGAGGTCGTGGTAGCCGTCGTCGCGGCGTCCGAGGATCTCCAGCGTCAGGTTGATCTTCGCCGGCGCCCGCACCCGCAACACCCGGCCGGCGCTGTCCTCACCCGACATCGAGCGCCCCCGGGTGGGCCGACTCGACGCGCGCGTGGAGCCGCTGCCAGTCGCCGAGGTCGAGGTGCTGCGGGCGCAGCGCGGGGTCGATACCGGCGGCGGCGAGGACGGCGTGCGTCTGCTCGCGCGTGAGGCCGAGCGCCGAGCGCAGGCCGTTGTGGAGCTGCTTGCGCGGCTCGGCGAAGCCGGCGCGCACGAGGAGGAAGAAGCGCGCGATCTGCTCCGGCGGCAGCGGCACTGCCGGCGCGGGCCGACGGTCGATACGCACCACCGCCGACTGCACGTCGGGCTCCGGCCAGAAGGCCGACGAGGGCACGTCGTACAGCAGCTCCGGCACCCCGTACGCCCCGATCGACAGCGAGAGCACGGACTCCCGACCGGGCCCGCCCACCATGCGTCGCGCGACCTCGCGCTGCACCATTACCACGATACGCCGCGGTGCCGGGTCGGCCTCGAGGAAGCGCCGGATCACGGGCTGCGTGATGTAGTACGGCAGGTTGCCGGCCATCACGTACGGCGGCTCCGCGCCGCACTCCTCGAGCAGCTCGGCGGGCGTCACGCCGAGGATGTCGGCGGGGACGATGCAGGCCCCGCTCCCGGCAAGCTGCCGTCGCGCGACCGCGGCCAGCTCCTCGTCGATCTCGACGCCGACGACGCTGCCCGTGCGCTCGACGAGCTCGCGCGTGAGGCCGCCGGGCCCGACGCCGACCTCGACCACAGTCTCGCCGGGCGCGAGCTCGCAGGCGTCGGCGATACGCGACAGCAGCAGCTCGTCGGTGAGGAAGTGCTGCCCGAGCGCCTTGCGCGGCGTGACGCCCAGGCGGCGCAGGAAGTCGGGCGGGTCCTCGGGCCGGGCGCGGCCGCGCGAGCGTGCGGGCGTCACGAGGAGCCCTCGCCCCGCGGGGTATCCCGGCGTGCGGGAACAGCAGGCCGCGGGTGTCGACCGCGGCCCCCGCCGGGGGGGCGCGAAAAGGGGGGCCCCCCCCCTGAGGATGAGAGCGTGGGTTGGGTGAAGGAGCCCCACAAAACC
>VXMU01000096.1 GCA_009840945.1 Chloroflexota bacterium
GCCCTCTCCCGCACTGCGGGAGAGGGGGCCAGAGCCTCGAGTCCTCGCTCGCCACGCGCGCCGGATGTCTGGATGGGGCGGAAGTGCGCGCCGAAAACTACCCGGAGGAGGCGAGCGCGGCCTGGCTCTCGCGGTCCAGCCACCCCAGCAGGAACGGACGCCACTCGTGGTAGCTCTTGAGGTGGTGCGCGAACAGTTGCGCGACGGTGACGCGCGGCTTCACGGGCTGCTTCAGCAGCCGCATCCGCGCCTCGCGCGGCGTCCGTCCGCCCTTGCGGTGGTTGCAGGAGCGGCACGCCGTGACCAGGTTCTCCCACTCGTGCGCGCCGCCGCGGTGGCGAGGCATCACGTGGTCCAGCGTGAGGTCGTGGCCGTGCTTGCCGCAGTACTGGCACTGCTGGCGGTCGCGCGCGAAGACCTCGCGGCGCGTGAGCCGCACCTGCGGCAGCGGCCGCCGCACGGGGTGGCGCAGGCGGATAACCGAGGGAGTGGGGTACTCGCGGTCGACGCCGCGGATGGAGAGCTCGCCGGTCTCGATCAGGTCGGCCTTGCCGCCGAAGACGAGCACCACGGCGCGCCGGACGCCGCAGACGTTGAGCGGCTCGTAATTCTGGTTGAGCACCAGCGCCTGGCGGTGGATCGACACCCTCTTGGAGACTCCCGTCGCGGCGCAGTGTAGTGCATCGCGCCGCGAGCGGTCACATCCGGCCTCGACGTGCCGGGGACGCCCTACCCGGCCTGCGAGGACAGCATCTCCACGGCCGCCTCGAACTCCGGGGGCAGCAGACCGAGGAGTACCGGGAGAGTGTCGATGAAGACCGGTGCCAGCAGGGACGCCTCGACGGCGGCGTCCAGGGCGGAGGAGATCGGGAACGTCAGGATCGCGAACAGCGCCACCTCGACCAGCAGGAACCCCTGCGCGAAGCCGAACGTGGCGCCGCCGATGCGGTCCGCCCACCCGAGCAGCAGCACCGCCGCCGCGCGACGCAGCAGCGAGGCGGCGATCTGCCCGATCACGACCACGCCGATGAAGATCGAGGCGAACGCGACGAAGTCGCGCCACGTCTCATCCTCGATGGCGAACGCAATGTCGGCGGAGAGTTCGGCGTAGAAGCGCCCGGCCAGCACGGCCGCGAGGATGAGGGCGGCGGTGGTCACGACCTCGCGGATCAGCCCCACGGTGAAGGCGCGGTACGTCAGCCAACTGATGATTGCGACGACGATCAGATCAAGCCAGTGCATGCGTGCCCTGAAGCCCCGCCGAGCCGGGTGCGGGTCGATAGTAGCACGGTTCACATGCCGCTCACCGAGGTGCGTCTAGAAGCCCAGCCGCCGATCGCGCATCGAAACGTAGCGGCCCCGGCCGAACACGACGTGGTCGAGCACCTCGATGCCCAGCAGCGCGCCCGCCTCCACGAGGTCCCGCGTGAACTCGACGTCGTTGACGCTGGGCGCCGGGTCGCCCGAGGGGTGATTGTGCGCCACGGCCACGGCCCAGGCGCTCCGGCGGACGGCCTCCCGGAAGATCTCCCCCACGCGCCCGGGCGTCCCGTTGACCGAGCCGCGGTACACCATCGCCGAGCCGAGGAGGTGGTGCTTGGTGTCCAGCACCAGCACGTGCAGCTCCTCCTGCTGCAGCAGATCGAGCTGCGCCTGGAGCTGACGCGCGATGTCCTTCGGCCCCTGGATGCGCGGGCGCTCGTCGCCCTCGAGGGCGAGCCGGCGGCCGAGCTCGAACGCCGCGGCGATGGTGGTGGCCTTCGCGGTGCTCACGCCGCGGGTGCCCTCGAGCGTGGGCAGGTCCGCCGCGGCCACCCCGCGCAGGCCGTCGTGATCGCGCAGCAGCCGCGAGGCGAGCTGGAGCACGCCTTCCTCGGCGGTGCCGGTCCGCAGCAGGATCGCGAGCAGCTCGGCGGAGGTGAGCGCCTGCGGCCCGAGCCGTTCGAGGCGCTCGCGGGGCCGGTCGGTGGCGGGCATCTCCGCCACGCGCGGCTGGTACGTCGCGACCGCTGTGCCCGAGGGTGCCTCGCTCAAGGGGGACTCCTTGTCCGGCGGCGGGGGCCGGGAGCCTTGTTCTAGAACAAACGTACCACGGCGTCAACCGGCCCGGGTCGGGGATGGGCGTCAGGGGTAGCGCGCGGGCCCCGGCCGCACCTCGAGCTCGACGACGCGCACGGTGTTCAGGTGGTCGCCGTCGACGGTGGTCGTGCTCGCCAGGACGAGCCAGGTGTCCGGGTCACGCGTGCGGGTGATGGTGCGCTCCCGGCCGCGCTGCGTCTCGGTCTTGCGGAAGCGCTCGTTCCCGTCCTCGTCGGGATCGAGGGCCTCCCAGCCGTCGTCCGGCGAGTAGCGCGAGGCGAGCAGCCACTGCGCGGGCACGAGCGGCGCACCCACCGTGAGCTCGGGCCGGTACGTCGAGCGTCCCGAGACGGGGTCATCGCTCGTGAGCGTCCGGCCGTCCCAGTTGCCGGTGCGCCCTACCGCGCCCGGGTCCGCCGAGCTTGCCCGCAGCACCGTGGTCCACGAGCGCGATCCGCGCCACATCAGCTCGATGGTGTAGGTCGCGCCGCGCGCGTCCTCCTCCACCCAGACCATGCGGAACGGCGGATAGAACTCGGTCCGGGCGGTCGCCCCGATGCGCGTATGCACGGACGCGGCGGCCACCGCACCGGCGATGGCCGCGACGGTCAGCACGGCCGCCGCGCGAGCGAGCATCACAGCGGGACGATGGGCGTCTCGGTGTCCAGGGCCGCGAGCTCCTCGTCGCTGCCGTGGAGCAGCAGGATGCGGATCACGGTGCGGGTGTGGGGCCAGTGATGCGCCTCCACCACCTCGCCCTCACCGACGCGCACCCACATCTCCGGCGGCACGACGAAGACCTGCCGGTTCACCATCACGAAGTGCGAGCGGAAGAACCACAGCAGCCCGCCCTTGCTCCACGTGCGCTGCACCTCGCCGCGCGTGAACAACGGCTGCGACCGCAGGTCGCGGAGCGCCATGGTCGCCTGGAACGCCAGCGCGATCAGGAGCGCACCGACGATCAGGAGCGGGATCACCGCGCCCACAGTGCCCCCGAGGAGGCTCGTGAGCGGCACCATGAACAGCGCGAGCGCGCCCAGCGTCAGCGGCCCGTACATCAGCACCATGCGCAGCAGCGTCCGGTAGTGCGCCGTGTTCTCGCCCACCAGCTCGTAACGGAACTTCTCCTCGCGGCGCTCGGGCCAGCTCATCGCGAAGGGCTCGCGGTCATCCTCGTCGCGCATACTCATCCCGAGCGGCCGCCGCTCGGTCGCCGCGTCGGCGCCGGCGGCCTGCGGCTCGCGGTCACGCACGCGGTCGTAGCTGCGGCGGCGCGAGGGGCTGGAGAGCACCTCGTAGGCGGCATTGACGTCCTCCAGCTTCCGCTCGGCGTCGTCGCCGGCGTGGCCGGAGGCGTAGTACGCGCTCAGCTCGCGGTGCGCCTGCCGGATCGCGTCGCGGGTGGCGTCGCGCGGGACGCCGAGGATGGCGTACGGGTCGAGTTCGGCAGGTGGCTGGGTCATCGGAGCTCATCCGTCTCGCGTGCGGCTCGGGTCGGGGTGGCGGTGCTATTCGTCCGGGATCAGGAGAACGTCTCCAACGTCGAGCGAACCGGACTCCTCGATGTCGTTGATCTCAATGATACGGCGCGCGAATTCGTCGAAGTCCCCGTCGTCGGGCAGGAACCTCCCCACGATCTGGACCAGGGTGTCGCCCGCCTGCACCGTGTACTCGATATACGCGTCCTCCGCGGGCGTGAGAGTGGGCGTTGGAGTCGGCGACGCGGTAGGCGTCGCAGTGGGGCTCGGCGTCGGTGATGGCGTCGGGCTCGGCGACGGGGTGGGCGAGGGGCTCGAGGTGGCCTCGGACGTCGCTGTCGGGGACGTCGTCGCCGTGGTGGGCTGCTCCGTCGCGGTCGGCGTGGGGGCCTCAGTCGGGTCGGGCGCGAGCACGATGGCGGGGCCGACGACGGGCGAGACCGGCGAGGCGGCCAGGCCGGGCTCGTCGCCCGGCGGGCGGATCAGCAGCCACAGCGCGAACAGGCTGCCGGCGAAGAGCGCCAGTAGCGCTCCCCGGTACAGGCGGTGCGAGGGGACGGCAAGGTCGGGATCGGAGCAGCGCTCGCACAGCGCGTCGCCGTGGTCGTCGCAGAAGAGCGCACCGCAGCGATCGCACTCGCGCGTGGCATCCCGCTCGCACAGGAAGCATTCCACCGTACGAGCCTAGCACGCGCTCCCGGCGGGTCGCCGGGAGCGCGCGGGATGGCGCCGTCTACTTCAGCTCGACGGTCGCGCCGGCTTCCTCGAGCTTGGTCTTGGCCGCGTCGGCCTCGTCCTTGGTGATGGCCTCGCGGATGGCCTTGGGCGCGGACTCGACGACGTCCTTCGCGTCCTTCAGGCCCAGCGAGGTCAGCTCGCGGACGGCCTTGATCACGTTGATCTTGTTGGCCCCGAAGTCGGTGAGCACCACGTCCCACTCGACCTGCTCCTCGACCGCGGCGGCGCCGTTGCCGCCGTCGCCGTTGGTGGGCGCGACGGCCATCGCGACCGGGGCGGCGGCGGTGACGCCGAACTCTTCCTCGATCGCCTTGTTGAGGTCGCGCAGCTCCAGCAGCGTCATCCCGCGGATGATGTCGAGCGCCTCTTCCACCTTGGCCATGGTCATGCTCCTCCCAGCGTTCCGATGCCGCCCGCCCCCCGAGGGGCGCGAGGCGTCGGGTTATCCCTCTGCTTCCTCGAGCTGCCGCGCACGCGCGTCGATCAGCCCCGCGAGCTCGCGGGTCGACGCCTGCAGCAGCATCGCCAGCTCCGTGATCTTGCCCGTGAGGCCGCCCGCGAGCCTGCCGAGCAGCTCCTCGCGCGGCGGCACCGTGGCGAGGTCCGCCACGTACGCGGCGTCGACCAACTGGTCGCCGATGACCGCGTTGCGCACCTCGAAGGGTGTGTCGGCGTTGTCGCGCCGCCAGTTCTCGACCGCGCGCGCCGCGGCCACCGGGTCGTCGGGGTGCGTGACGAGCGCCGTCGGCCCGTCCGCGAGCGCGCGGAACTGCTCGCGGCCGGCCTCGTCGGCGGCGCGTAGCAGTAGTGAGTTCTTCACGACGCGCAGCGTGACGCCGGCCTCGCTGAGGCGGCTGCGCAGCTGCGTCTGATCGGTGACCGGCATGCCCTGGTAGGCCATGCCGATGGCGATCTCGGACTCCTCGATCAGCGCCTTGATCTCAGCGACCAGCGCGATCTTGCGCTCCGTCGGCACGCTGCCCCCTGTTCCTGCCTCGACGCCGCCTGCGGCGCACAGCAAAACGCCCTCGCCACCACGCGGTGGGAGGGCGTCACCGGCATAGGCGCGAGGGTGCTCGCGCGCGGCCCGCAACCTGTCCCACCTGCACGGGCGGCCTCTCGCCATTACTCGCCCGGCTCGCTGGCCCGGCGGACCCGTGGTCTCCGGCGGCACGCCCCGCCTGCGCGGGACGCTCGAACCAGTCTGCTACGTCTCCGCAGCGAGCGCCAGCAGCGGCTGCACGTCGACGTGGACGCCGGGGCCCATCGTCGAGGTCAGCGTGGCGGCGCGGATGTACTGTCCCTTGATGTCCGCAGGGCGCGCCTTGACGATCTCGGCCATGATCGCGCCCAGGTTCTCCGAGAGCTGCTCATCGCTGAACGACGCCTTGCCGAGCGCCATGTGCACCAGGTTGGTGCGGTCCAGCCGAAACTCGACGCGGCCCGACTTCCCCTCGCGCACCGCGCGCGGGATGTTCTCCGCGTCCAGCACGGTGTTGTTGCGGGGGTTCGGCATCAGCCCGCGCGGGCCCAGGATGCGGCCCAGCCGGCCGACCTTCCCCATCAGCTCGCGCTGCGCGATGGCGACGTCGAACTCCGTCCAGCCGTCGGCGACCCGCTGGATCAGCTCGTCGCCCCCGGCCTCGTTCGCGCCCGCCTCGAGGGCCTGCGAGACCGCCTCGCCCTCGGCGAAGACGATCACCGTCTGCTCACGGCCGAGGCCGTGCGGGAGCGTCACCGAGCCGCGGATCTGCTGCTCGGCGTGACGGCCGTCCAGGCCCGTCCGCAGGTGCAGCTCCACCGTCTCGTCGAACTTCGCCGTGGCGCCCTCGCGCACGACGCTGAGTGCGTCCTCGGGCTCGTAGAGCCGATCGGCGTCGACCCGCTCGTTGGCGGATCGGTAGCGCTTGCCTCGCTTCGGCATCGCTAGTTGACCTCGATTCCCATCGAGCGGGCGGTGCCCTCGATGATCTTCACAGCCTGGTCGATGTCGTTGGTGTTGAGGTCCGGGAGCTTGGTCTCCGCGATCTCGCGCACCTGCGCGGCGGTGACCTCCCCGACCACCTCGGTGAGCTGGCTCGCGGCACCCTTCTCGACGCCCGCGGCCTTGCGCAGCAGGTCCGAGGCCGGCGGCGTGCGCAGCTCGAAGGTGAACGAGCGGTCCTCGAAGATCGTGATGATGGCCGGGATGATCTGCCCGGACTGCGTCTGCGTGCGCGCGTTGTACGCCTTGCAGAAGTCCATGATGTTGATCCCGTGCGGGCCGAGTGCCGTGCCCACGGGCGGCGCGGGGTTGGCCCGCCCGGCCGGGATCTGCAGCTTCACCACCGCGCGAACGCGCTTCGCCATTGCTCGAGCCTCCCCGCTCCGGGCCTACTGCTTCTCGACCTGCAGGAAGTCGAGCTCGACCGGCGTCTCGCGGCCGAACATCGAGACCATCACGCGTACCTTGCCCTTGTCCAGGTTGATGTCGTCCACCTGCCCGACGAAGTCGATGAACGGCCCGTCGATGACCCGGACCGACTCGCCGACGGCGAAGCCGACGTTGATGCGCGGGGTGCCGGCGTCCATCTGCCGCAGGATCCGCGCCGCCTCCTCGTCGTCGAGGGGCACGGGGCGCGAGCCCTCTTCCTCGTTGCCGCCGGCGAAGCCGGTGACACCGGGCGTGTTGCGGACCAGGCTCCAGGCGTCGTCCTCCATCAGCATCTGGATCAGCACGTAGCCGGGGAAGAGCTTCTTCGACACCGTGCGGCGCTGGCCGTCGCGGATCTCGATCTCCTCCTCGGTCGGGATCACAACGTCGAAGATGAGGCCGCCGAGGTCCATCTGCTGGATGCGCTGGTCCAGGTTCTTCTTGACCTTGTTCTCGTAGCCCGAGTAGGTCTGGATGATGTACCAGGCGCGATCGTCGTCGGCGGCGACGGCGGCCGTCTCCTCCGCGTCGTCGGCGAGGCCCGCGGTGAAGGGGTTGGGAGGCGGCGGGGCTGCGGCAGGCGTGGCGACGCCGCCGATCGGCCCTTCGCTCGCCCGGTCCTGATCAGTCGTCATGACGCCCCCTGCGTGCGCCCCGGCCGGTGGCCGGTGAGCGCTCCGCTCGACTCCGGTTGCGCGGCCCGCGCGTCTGCTAGCGCAGCACCGTGTTCTCGATGATCCAGTTGAAGCCCAGGTCCGCGACGCCAAGGATGGCGCCGAAGAAGATCGAGACGATGATCACTACCACGGTCAGGTAGCCGACCTCGTGGCGGGTCGGCCACGTGACCTTGCGCAGCTCGCTGATGATGTCGCTGATCCAGCGCGGGACCCAGCGGCGGCCGCCGCCCCGGCCCTCGGCCGTGGCCGGGCCGGAGACGCTGACCGGCGGGCGACCGCCGCGCGCGGGGCGCTGCTGCTGGCGCTGTTGACGCCGCTGAGCGCGCTCCTGCTGCCTGCGCAGCGCTCGACCCATCGTGTCGCCCCCCGACGCCCCGTCAGGTTACCGCGTCTGGCGGTGTAGCTCGTGCGACCGGCAGCGAGGGCAGTACTTGCGCAGCTCGATGCGGTCCGGGTCGTTCCGCCGGTTCTTCTTCGTGTTGTAGTTTCGGTCGCGGCACGTCACACAAGCGAGGGAGACGTGCTCCCGATCCCCCTTGGCCATGGTTCAGGCCTCCTCGGTGTCGCCGCGCCTCGCCCCTGCGGGGTATCCCCGCGTGAGGCCTCACGCTCGTAGTTACTCGTTGATACCGGTGACGACGCCGGCGCCGACGGTGCGGCCGCCCTCGCG
>VXMU01000116.1 GCA_009840945.1 Chloroflexota bacterium
GTGTGGGCGCGGGGGTGGCAGATCCCTCCGCGTAGCCCTCGTACGCGATGCGGGCGAGCTCGCGGATGGCGTGGTAGCCGGGGTCCCACGTCTCCTCGCTCTCCGTCAACAGCACCAGGACGAACGGGCCGCCCGGCGCGTAGACGATGCCCGCGTCGTTCGCGGTCGTCTCGAGGCGGCCCGTCTTGTGGGCGATCGGCACGCTCGAGGGGAGGAACCACGGGATGCGGTCCCGGATGCGCTGGTCGAGCAGCACGCCGATCATCGCCGCGTCGTCCTCGGGGCCCAGCAGCGTGCGGGCGTACAGCCGGGCGAAGAACTCCGCGATGTCGTTCGCCGTCGTGATGTAGCGCCCGCCGAGGACCGTGTTGGCCAGGCCCAGGCGCGCCGGCTCCGCGTGGACGGCGGCCCACGCCAGGCGTTCGGCCAGCGCCTCGGCGGCGTCGTTGTCGGAGATCTGGATCATGAGCCGCGCCGCCTCGGCGGCGTCGACCGTCACCTCCTCCGTCCCGGCCGGCCGGTCGTCCGTCGCCGGGCGGAGCCGTTCGAACGTGATCTCCTCGTCCCAGGCGAACGTGCCCTCGCGCGCCTGCTCGTACGCCTCGGTGAGCACGAAGAGCTTGTAAAGCGACGCCGTGCGGAACGCCTCGTCGGCCCGGTTGGAGCAGCGGCTGCCGTCGGTCAGGTCGAGCACCACGAAGCCGACGCGGGAGCCGGACGCCTCGGCGTGCTCCTGCATGGGCGCGCACACGTCGGTGGCGGGCCCCGCGTGCGCGGCGCGCGGGAGCAGCGCCGAGGCGGCGCCGACCATGATCAGCAGTGCGAGAGCGGGCCGGACGGCGGAGCGGGGCGAGGGCCTCATGCCGGATGTGCTCTCCTGATCAGCGGGCGCGCAGAATAGCAACGCGCCGCCTTACCCCGAAGCCGATCGGGCGCCATCGACGTACCACGGAGCGGGCGCCGCCCCGGCTGGCGTAGCGCCGGGGGAGCCGCCCGAACCGCCCGCGAGGGGGCATCGAGGGGTGTCGTGGGGCCGGGTTTCCGTCCCGGACGCCACGGGGAATCGCTCTGGGCGGATTCGAGGTTGACCACCCGTTGGCCGCTCTCCCATAATCGCGCCGCTGAGTAATGACGACTCGGCGCTCGGTGGGGGACTCGTAAGCCGGGTTCCTGCGCGCGATGTGACCGGGCCGGTTGGCGCTCGGCGAGCCGTGTCCGCCCCGCGGATACGGGCGAGGAAGTCGGCCCGGGGACGGGTCGCCGCTCCTGTGTGAGCGGCGAAGCCGGCGCCGGGTCAGCGCATCGCAACCCGCGGAAGGCCTGCCGCGGGGGAGTGGGCAGGAGACCCACTCTCGATCAAGGCCGCAGCAGGCGAACGACATCGGCGTGACTGCGAAGCGCGCCAGGGTAAGGAGAGGTATATGGACCTCGGATTCACCGAGATGCAGGAACTGCTCAAGAACTCGGCGCGCGAGTTCCTGGAGGCCGAGTGCCCCGAGCAGCTGGTGCGCGACATGGAAGAGGACGACTCAGGCTACTCCCCCGCGCTGTGGTCGCAGATGGCCGAGCAGGGCTGGCAGGGCCTCCTCATCCCGGAGGAGCACGGCGGCGCCGGCTTCGACTTCCTTGACTTCTGCGTGCTGATCGAAGAGTTCGGCCGCGCGCTCGTGCCCGGTCCGTTCATGTCGAGCGTCCTCGGCGGCGCGGTCCCGATCCTCGAGGGCGGCTCCGACGACCAGAAGGCGCAGTACCTCCCCGGTATCGCCTCCGGCGACCTCATCTTCACGCTCGCGCAGACCGAGCCTTCCGCCCGCTTCGACGAGGAGGGCATCCAGGCCTCGGCGACGGTCGACGGCAACAACGTCACCATCAGCGGCACCAAGCTGTTCGTCCCCGACGCGAACGTCGCCGACTACATGGTCGTCGCCGCCCGCTCCGCTGCGGGCGTGACGCTGGCCATCGTGCCGACCGACCAGGACGGCGTGACGGTCAACCAGCTCCTCACCATCGCGCGCGACAAGCAGTGCGAGGTGGTGCTGGACGGCGCGACCGGCGAGCTGCTGGGCGCCGATGGCGGCGGCTGGGACATCCTGGGCCCGGTCATGCAGAAGTACGCGGTCGCCGAGTGCGCCTACATGGTGGGCCTGGCGCAGATGGACTTCGAGATCTCCGTGGACTACGCCAAGGAGCGCGTGCAGTTCGGTCGCCCGATCGGCTCGTTCCAGGCGATCCAGCACAAGTGCGCCGACATGGTCACCGACGTCGACGGCTCGCGGTTCATCATGTACAAGGCCGCGTGGTCGCTGAACACGGACCAGGACGACGCGCAGATGGCCGTGAACATGGCGAAGGCGTGGACCTCCGAGGCCACCCGTCGCGTGGTCGCGCACGGCCAGCAGATCCACGGCGGCATCGGGTTCACCAAGGACTACAAGATCCAGCTGTACTACCGCCGCCAGAAGCGTGCGGAGCTCGCCTGGGGCGACTCCGACCACCACCGCGAGCTCGTCGCCGACCAGCTCGGCATCTAGTACTCGCGGCACGGTTCGCAAGCAGTGGGGCCGCCCTCCGGGGCGGCCCCATTCGTTTCGTTGTCAGCCGGGATGAAGTGCTACGGGCCGCTACGCGACGCGTACGCCGCCGACCCGAACTGCCCGACCCGATCGAGGAAGGCCGAGGCATCCAGGTCGCCCTCGGTCACCTCGGTGGTCAGTTGCTCCAGCTCTCCGAGCAGGCGCCGGACATCGGCATCCGCGCCGTCCATGCCCGACCAGTCGACCCCGGCGACGAAGTCGCACACCGCCCGGACCGGCGCCTGGCCATCCAGCGCTGCGCGCAGGGTCGCGCGGACCGAGCGTTCCGACAGGGACTGAATCGGGCTTACGTCGCTCATGCTGCGTCTCTCGCGGGCTGAATCAGCCTGAGCTCAATCATCGCACGCTAGGGTGCGGCGAGGAGCCACGACGTGATCAAGTTCTACGCGGTGATGTGTGTGCTGGGGACGCTGCTCCCGTACGCCGCCCTCGGTACGTGGGTCAGCGAGAACGGGCTCGACGTTGGGGCGCTCCTCGCCGAGATCGTCGACTCGCGCATTTCGATGCTCGCGTGGTTCGACGTGGCCGTATCGGCGGTCGTGCTCGTCGCGTTCATCCGCGTCGAGGGGCGGCGCGCGCGGCTCTCGATGCTCTGGGCGCCCATCGTCGCCACCTGCGTCGTGGGGGTATCGCTGGGGCTCCCGCTGTTCCTGCTCTTGCGTGAGCGAGCGTTGCGGCGCGAGGAGGCAGGGCGCTAGCGGCACCTCCCCCCATCCGGCGAGCAGTCCGACTCTGGCCCCTCTCCCTCTGGGAGAGGGTAGGGGTGAGGGTCTGGCTGCCGTTCGATAGCTGGTCGCACCACGCCCCAGACCCCCTCACCCTCACCCTCTCCCCCGCCGGCTGGCTGGGTCGGAGAGCCGAGGGCTGGCCTCGGCTCTCCTCGGACGCGGGGATACCCCGCGGGCGGGGGCGAGGGGATCAGAATAGGCCCCCTCGCCCTTCCACCGACCGGGAGTGGGAACCGAGGGGTGCAGCCGTCCGGGAGCGCGAGGCGCCTTGCCGATGTAACCTGTTGCAGCCGTTCCCACCCGGCTCACGCTCACGCACCGCACGCCGTACGGTGCATCGGTGCGCCCCGCGCCGCCAGGCGCGGTGGGAGGGACACACGATGACTGCTGTCCGCGACGCGGCGATCGGCGCCGAGGGGCTCGTGCGGGACTTCCCCGCCGTCCGCGCCGTCGACGGCATCGACCTGGCCGTCGAGCGCGGCCAGGTCTTCGGCTTCCTGGGCGCGAACGGCTCCGGCAAGACCACCACGATCCGCATGCTCACCACCCTGCTGCGCCCCACCGCCGGCCGCGCTTACGTCGACGGCCTCGACGTGCAGCGCGAGCCCTCCGAGGTGCGGCGTCGCATCGGCGTGGCGCTGCAAGAAGCCGGCCTCGACGACCTCCAGACCGGTCGCGAGCTCCTCGCGCTGCAGGGACGCCTGCACGGCGTGCGCCGCGGTGAGATCGACGCGCGCGTCGACGAGCTGCTCGCGATCGTGGACCTCGAGGACGCCGCGGACCGGCGCATCGGGACGTACTCCGGCGGGATGCAGCGGCGGCTCGACCTCGCCTCGGCGCTCGTACACCGTCCCGCGATCGTCTTCCTGGACGAGCCGACGACCGGGCTCGACCCGATCAGCCGCGACGCCGTCTGGCGCTACGTCGAGCAGCTCAACCGCGACGACGGCGTCACGTTCTTCCTCACCACGCAGTACCTCGAAGAGGCGGACCGGCTCGCCGACGAGGTCGCGATCATCGACGCCGGCCGCATCGTCGCGCAGGGGTCGCCGGCCGACCTCAAGGCGACGATCGGCGCCGACGTCGTCACCATCCACGTTGACGCAGGCGCGGACGGGACGGCGGTCGCGCGCGCCGTGCTGCGCATCGAGGAGCTCGACGGGCTCGAGGAGGTGCGCACGCTGGACGAGGCGATCGTCGTCTACATCGCCGACGGCAGCCGGGCCATCGCGCGCCTCGTGACGGTCGTGCAGGACGCCGGGCTCGACGTGCGCGAGGTGACGCTGGCGCAACCGACGCTCGACGACGTGTTCCTGCGCGCCACGGGGCGCCACCTCGAAGTGGACGCAGAGGTGCCGACGACGGGCGCCGGGGAGGAGGAGTCGCGATGACCGCACTCGTGATCGGGACGTACCAGCTCGCGTGGCGGGCCGTGCGGGAGACCATCCGGCAGCCGGGCGTCGAGGTCGGCAACCTCTTCATCCCGCTGTTCTTCTTCTTCGTGACCGTCGGCGCCATCAGCAACATCGCGGCGCCCGCGCTCGGCATCGAGAACTACGAGGCGTTCCAGCTTCCCGTCGCCGTGACACAGGGCGTCGCGGGTGCGGCCGCCATCTCCGGCGTCGCGATCGTGAAGGACATCGAGAGCGGCTACTTCGACAAGCTGCTACTGACGCCGATGCCGCGGCTGGCGATCGTGCTCGGGCGGCTCATCGCCGACGGCATCCGGTGCATGGCGTTCACGTCGATCATCGTCGCCGCGCTCAGCTTCTTCACGGCGGGCATGGCCGCGGGGCCGCTCGGCTACGTCGTGGTGATCGCGCTGGCGAGGCTGTTCGGGGTGGCGTACTCCGGGATCGGGGTGACGATCGGACTGCGGACAGGGAACGCGCAGGCCGCCCAGGCGGGGTTCCTGATCTTCTTCCCGCTGTTGTTCCTCTCGCCGGCGTTCGCGCCGAAGGAGTTCTTCGACCCGTGGATGGAGTTCCTTGCCTCCGTGAACCCGGTGACCTACCTGCTCGAGGGCATGCGGACGCTGGCGCTCGACGGCTGGGAGTGGGACAACCTGGCCGGCGCGTTCGCCTCGGTGTTCGGCCTCGGCGCGGTCACCGCCACGCTCGCGCTGTGGGCGCTGCGGACGAGGACGGCATGACGGTTCAGCTTGAGCCCGAGCGGCGGCGGGACCGCCTCGACTGGCGTTCCGCGCCGAGCACTGCCTCCGCGTGCTCGATGTCGTCGAGCGCCTGCCGGAAGACGACCTGCTTGAGGTAGGTCTGGTACGGGACCCCGAGGATTGCCGCCGCACGCTTCACGACGGCAATCTGGCCCCTGCCCCAGCGCAGGGTAATGCTCCCCGGCGCGACCTCCTCATCCGCCTCTGCCTCGAGGCGCGAGACGAGATCGGAGACATCCGGAGCCTCCTCGACCCGCTCTTCGTGCATCTGCATGTGCTCATCGTAATGCAATATGCATTACATCGCTCACGGCGGACTACACCCAATCCGCGTGGCCCTGCGCCCGCGAGCGGGTAACCTGCACGCCGCACGCAACCCCTAAGCACGAGGCCGGCATGACGCGATGACGAGCGACGACCGGTGGCAACAGGCCTCGGAGAACCCGGAACACCGGCTCGCGGCGCTCGACGGCGCCGGCCTCGTCGGCGGCATCACGCTCGACGTGCGGCTCGGGCCGCGCAGCGCGGTCGGCTCCACGTATTTCCGCTGCTACCTCGCCACCGCCGAGGGGCGCACGACGGCGCCCGTCGTCTTCGGGCTCCAGAACGACGGCGCCTACCCCGGCTTCAACTGGGTCGAGGTGCTCGACTACTTCGCGTCGGTCCCCCTCGACGGCGGGGGGACGTTCGAGGTGACCGCGGAGGTCGAGCGCGCGCTCTTCGAACGCCTCGCGAGCCTCGTGCCGCCGGGCGGCCACTTCATGGCCGAGTACGACTCGGTCGCACGCACGCTCACCGCACGGGCGCTCTCGGCGCGCGTGCCGCCGGTCGCGACGCCGCTCGGCGCGCTGCTGTTCGAGGTGGGGTGCGGCGTCGCGTTCCGCGACTGGTACATCTCCGAGGGCGGCCGCGAGGGCCCGCGCAAGCTCCAGGGCTTCCGCGCCCTGGACGACGACCACGCGCGCACGCGCGGCCTCGAGGCCGCCGAGGCGCTCGACACCTTCCTGGCCGAGCGCGCGTCGCTCGCCGACGACCTGCGCGAGGTCACGTTCCCCCTCGCCGAAACGGTGCGCGCGGAGCTGCGGGGGCGCTTCGGCGGTTCGTGACCCTCGTGTAGTATCGAGGGCGCAACGGGAACCCACTCCCCACGCAGGCACACAGCACAACGCGTTGCCCGCCGCCCGGTGAGGCGCGGAGCACGACGACGGAGGACGCGATGCCCCAGACCCTGAGCGTGATCAAGGCGGATGTCGGCGGCTACGTCGGCCACTCGGCCATGCACCCCGAGCTCCTCGACGCCGGCCGCGAGGCGATGACGCAGGCCGTCCAGTCCGGGCTGCTGATCGACGCCCAGGCCCACGCCTGCGGCGACGACCTCTTCCTCGTCATGTCGCACGAGCGCGGCGAGGACAACGAGGAGATCCACCGCCTCGCGTGGGACACCTTCCAGACCGGCACCGAGGTCGCGCAGAAGCTGCACCTCTACGGCGCCGGCCAGGACATCCTCGTTGACGCGTTCTCGGGCAACATCCGCGGCGCGGGCCCCGGCTCCGCCGAGATGGAGATCGAGGAGCGCCCCTCGGAGCCGGTGATCGTGTTCATGGGCGACAAGACCTCGGCCGGCTCCTTCAACCTGCCGTTCTTCAAGATGTTCGCCGACCCGTTCAACACCGCCGGGCTCGTCATCGCCGAGCCGCTGCACGGCGGCTTCGAGTTCGAGGTGCACGACGTCAAGGAAGCCTCGCGCATCCACCTCGCCTGCCCCGAGGAGATGTACGACCTGCTCGTCTTCATCGGCTCGCCCGCCCGCTACGCCGTGAAGCGCGTGCGTAACCGCCAGACCGGCGAGGTCGCCGCGGTCTCCTCCACCGACAAGCTCTCGCTCATCGCCGGCCGCTACGTCGGCAAGGACGACCCGACGGCGATCGTGCGCTGCCAGGGCGTCTTCCCGGCCGTCGGTGAGGTGATCGAGCCGTTCACGACCGCGTGGACCGTCGAGGGTTTCATGCGCGGCTCGCACTACGGCCCGTGGATGCCGACGTCGGTCGACCAGGCGCACCCCTCGCGCTTCGACGGCCCGCCGCGCATCGTCGCGCTCGGCTTCCAGCTCGCCGAGGGCAAGCTGGGCGTCCCGCGCGACCTCTTCGACGACCCCTCGTACGACAACGCACGCGACGAGGCGAGCCGCGTCAGCGACTACCTCCGCAAGCACGGCCCCTTCGAGCCGCACCGCCTCCCCCTCGACGAGATGGAATACACGACGATGCCGGCCGTGGCCGCCAAGCTCAGCGACCGCTGGGAGTCGATGGAGTAGCGGTCGCATCTGATCCCCTCGCCCCCGTCTGCGGGGGAGAGGGTGAGGGTGAGGG
>VXMU01000088.1 GCA_009840945.1 Chloroflexota bacterium
CTGCGGACCTCGTCGTCCCGAACGACGCGCTCTGCCAAGCTGAGCTACACCCCGAGGGAGCGCGGATTCGCGCCCGGTGAAGGATCGTAGCACCGGCGCGGAGACACCGTCGAGGCGACACGGGTATGATCGACGGTACCTGGCGGGGGGAAAGGCCGCGTTGCGCGGATGTCCCCTGTCGCCCTGTCCCCCGTTCGCAGGCTCCTCACCGTCGCCGCGCCGCGCCGCGCCGCGGGCCTCGCGGCGCTCGGCATCGCCGTGCTGCTCGCCGCCGTGCCCGGCTCGACCCCGGGCGAGGCACAGCGCGTGGGGCTCGGCGAGGAGAACTCGTGGCTACGCATCCAGAACGTCGGCGTCCAGCACGCCGCGATCGACATCGAGTTCTTCAACAAGGACGGCGCCGCGGTCGCCCGCGACTTCTGCCCGCGTGACGACGGCTGCTCGGCGCTCCCGCCCGGGTTCGGGTGGTCGTTCTTCCAGCAGGGCTACCGGCCGCTCGAGGCCGGGTACCGCGGCTCCGCCTCGGTGACCGTCGACCAGCCGTTCGTCGCGCTCCTCGCGCGCGACGTCTTCAAGGCGGGGCTCTTCCAGATCGGCGGCGACTCGCTGCGCCTCAGCGTGGGCAGCCAGGCGCAGTACGCGCCGATCGTGCAGAACACCGCCGAGTACGTCTCGCGCCTCTCGGTGGCGAACCTCAGCGACGAGCACGCCGCGTGCTTCCAGATCCTCTACTACGACGAGGGCGCCACGGAGCCGATCGTCGACCCGCCGGGACGGACCGCGGGGTGCTCCGCCGGCGGCTGGCTCGTCGCGCCGCGCGGGACGCTGCTGCGCGACGAGCACGACCTGCCCGTGCCGATGGGCTTCGACGGCTCCGCGGTCATCGTCGCGGTCCGCACGTCCTCGGGCGTCGAGGCGGACGAGCAGCTGCCCTCGCTGATGGTCGATACGCGCGAGCGCGACGGGCCCGGCCTCGCGACGTACCGCGCCTTCGACGGCCTCGAGCTGAGCCACGAGATCGTGCTACCGCTGGTCGACCGCAACGCCAGCGAGGGACGCACGACGTGGACGACGCGGTTCCGCATCTTCAGCAGCGTGGCCGGCGCGGACAACGAGGTGGAGCTGCTCTTCACTGGCCACGACGACACCGGCGCCGAGATCGAGATCGAGCACAGCGTGCAGGTGGCCTCGACGCTGACGTGCGACCAGCGGCTCGACGGAGCGGGCGGGTGCCTCCCGGACGACGTGGCGCTGCCCGACGTCTTCTTCGGCTCGGTGCGGGCACGCTCGGTCCACCCGATCGCCATCGTGGCGCAGCGGCTCGCCGACGATGGCGCGCTGGCCGACTACCGCGGGTTCACCGCCGAGGAGGCGGCGCGGGAGCTGATGCTGCCGGTGCTCAACAAGAACTTCGGGCCGTGGGGCGACTTCAGCGGCTGGAACTCATGGTTCCGGGTCGCCACCTTCGACGGCTCCGAGGGCTCGATGCACGTCATGTACTTCTCGAAGCAGTTCCCGAACGGGCTGCTCTCGCGGCTGATCCCGCTGGACGGCCAGCGGACGGTGCGCCAGTGGGAGGAGGCCCGCCTCCCGGACGGCTGGGTCGGCAGCGGCATCATCATCGCCGACCGCCCCGTCGTCGCCGTGGCGAACCTCGAAAGCGACGTGTTCGAGGGCGACCCGGTGATGCTCTACAACGGCGTCAGCCTGAAGTAACGCGCCTCGCTCGGCCTGCGCTCTGCGAGTAGTCCCCTCGCGCGCTACGCTCGACGCCGGGAGCGCCACGATGCCCGAGAACGGCCTGATGACGACCGCCGAGGTGCTCGAGCGCTATCGCTCGGGGCCCGCCAGCGGCGTGTTCACTGACGGCTCGTGCAGCGGGAATCCCGGCCCCGGCGGGTGGGGCGCGGTGCGCGTCCGCGAGGGGCGCGTCGTGGACGAGCGGCTCGGCGACGACCCCGACACGACGAACAACCGCATGGAGTTCGAGGCCGTCATCGCGGGCCTCGAGATGATCGGGGCAGGGGAGGCCGAGACGGTCTACTCGGACAGCCGGCTCGTGGTGCAGACGCTCAACGAGTGGGCCGCGGGTTGGGCGCGGCGCGGCTGGAAGCGGCGCACCGGGCCGGTCAAGAACCTCGACCTGGTGCAGCGGGCGTACGCGCTCAAGCAGGAGCGCCCGCACGTGCGCGTCGAGTGGATCGCCGCGCACAACGGCGCGCTGTGGAACGAGTACGCCGACGCCCTCGCGACGGCGTACCTGCGCGACGAGGTCTGAGTCCCGGAATCCAGTCCCCCTCACCCAGGGCTGCTCCCCTCTGGCCCCCTCTCCTGCAGTGCGGGAGAGGGCGGGGGTGAGGGTCTGGGAGCCTCACCGGATCAGACCCCCTCACCCTAACCCTCTCCCCCGCGGACGGGGGCGAGGGGATCAGAGGGCGAGGCGGACGGGTCCGGCGGCCTAGCGGCCGCGGTACTGCGCCGGGCGCTTCTCCAGGAACGAGTTGACGCCCTCGCGGAAGTCCTCGGACTGCATGAGGTGGCCGAGCGCCAGCCCCGTGTAGTCCGTGACCCGCTGCAGGTCGTCGTTGTCGTTCATGTACACCACGCGCTTGCTCGCAGCGATGCTCAGCGACGGCCCGGCGATGATCTCCTCGGCCAGCTCGAACGCCGTGTCCATCAGGTCGTCGAGCGGGACGACCTTGAGCAGCAGCCCGATCTCGTATGCCCGCTGCGCGTCGATCATGCGGCCGGTCAGCATCAGGTCGAGGGCGGCCTGGTGGCCGGCCTGCTGTGTCAGCAGGTGGCCGAGGCCGAAGTCGGCCATGATGCCGCGCTTGAGCTGCGAGACCTGGAACTGCGCGTTGTCGGCCGCGATGCGCAGGTCCGTCCCGAGCGCGAGGCCCCAGCCCATGCCGACGCAGTGGCCGTTGATGGCGCTGATGAACGGGATGTCGCAGTCGCGGATGGAGCGGATGGCGTAGCGCTCCGGGTGACTGGGCCGCCACGGCGCCTTCTCGGTCTCGTTGCCCGGGATGCGCCGCGCCAGGCCCTCGCGGACGTCGGCGCCGGCGCTGAACGCTCGGCCCTCGCCGGTCACGATCACGCACTTCGTGTCGTAGTCGCCCTCGTTCAGGGACTGCGCGAAGCGCCCGATGCTGTCGGCCATGTCGCCGGTGAAGGCGTTGAGGCGTTCGGGTCGGTTGAGCTTGAGGACGGTGATCTCGCCGTGCTCCTCGAAGACGACGGGTTCGGTAGCGGTTGCGGTGGCCATGGGGCCCTCCTCGGCGGTCGTGTCGGATGCGGCCATGCTAGCGCACGCGTCGAGAGGCGAGGCGAGGGCTTCGAGGGGCCGGGGTGGGAGCCGGACTACATTCAGAGGCGCATGGCGGCAAGGATGATCGCGACGCCCGTGAGTTGGATCGAGACGAGCGTGAACTTGAGGCGCTGCATCTCCGCCCGCAGACGTTCGAGGTCGGCCTTGGTCGCGAGGTGATCGAGCACGCCTTCGATGCGCGCCACGCGTTCGGCCAAAGTCGCCGACTGTGTCGTCATGCTCGTGCTTTCTATCGATCGGGTCCTGTCGTCACGACGCCAGCCGGATAGCGACGAGGATGATCCCGGTAGAGGCGGCCAGACCTGCGAACAGCTGCAACTTGAGGCGCTCGAGGTCCGCCCTGGTCGCGAGGTGGTCGAGCACAGCTTCGATGCGCGCGACTCGCGCGGCCAGAGTTCCAGACTGCGTGGTCATCGGTCCGCCTCATCCCATCGTGGTGACTATCACAGTTATAGCACAACAAGACACACATTTGCGTGCGGAATAACAATCGGGATGAAAGGAGAGCACGGCGCCCGGGGTGCCCGCGGGCCGCGACGCGTTCAGCGAGTACCTCGTCAACCTCGAGCTGGCTCTGAGCTGGAAGCCGCCGGGCCTCGCTGCGACCAGCTGATGCGGCGCGGCTGCTACCCCTCGCCGTCGAGGAGCACTCGATCGAGCCAGGACGAGAGGTCGCTCGCGCTGGCGGCGCTGACCTCGTGGCCCATGGGGTACTCGCGGTAGTCGGGGTCGAGGCCGAGCTCGCGCAGCGTGTCGCGCGCGGAGCGCCCGCCCTCGACCGTGGCGGTCGCGTCCTGTGCCCCGTGCTGGACGAGGATCGGCAGCCGGCCAACGGCCTCCGAGGGCGGCTCGTCGGTGAGATCCGCGGGGAACCCCGTGCTCAGGGCCGCGAGGCCGACCCAGCGCTCGGGCTCCGCGAACCCGAGCCGGTACGCCATCCCGCCGCCCTGGCTGAAGCCGAGCAGCGCGACGCGGTCGCGCCGCACCGGGTACGCCTCGAGCGCGTAGTCCAGGAACTCGTCGATGAGGCCCATCGCCTGCCCGATCGCGGCGGGGTCGGACTGCCCACCGGGGCCCGCGAAGTCATACCAACTGAAGCCGAAGTAGCCGGGCTGCACCTGGATCGGCGCCTGCGGGCAGAGCATGAGCATCTGGCCGGCGGCGAGGAACGGCCACAGCCCGAGCAGGTCCTGTCCGTGCGCGCCGTAGCCGTGGAGCGCGACCAGCGTCGGGAAGCCCTCGTCGGGGACGTCGCCCTCGGGATGCGCGATGGCGTGGATCAGTGGCATGCGGCTCTCCCGTCCCGGCCCGCGGCGGGCGAGCACGAGCCCGAGTATACGCACGGCCCTCGCAGCCGCCCGGCTGCGCGTGAGGCGTCGAGGGCTGCTAACATCGCCGCGACAGGCGACCGACACGACGCTGGAGGATGCGGATGGCGGACGAACCGACGACGCTCGTAACGCAGGAGATGCTCGACAGCCGCGATGTCTGGAGCGAGAAGGTCTACTCGAGGCCGGTCGAGCTCAACGACATCATCAAGTGGGCGATCGCGGTCTACTGGCCGGAAGAGCCGCCGCGTATCTACTGGGACGAGGAGTACGCGAAGACCACGAGGTACGGCGGCATCATCGCGCCGCAGGACTTCAACCCGTTCGCGTGGCCCGTGCCGCGCCCGCCCGCGCGCGAGCTGCCCAAGGACGCCGGCGTGGGCGAGCGCGTGATGAACGGCGGCCAGACCGACACCTTCGGCGTGCCGATGCGCCCCGGCGACGTGATCAGCCAGTCCTCGGCCCTCGTCGACTGGAACGAGCGCGTGGGGCGGCTGGGGCTGACGATCTTCAGCTACACGGAGAACCGCTGGGAGAACCAGAACGGCGAGCTGGTGAAGTCCCGCATCTCCGTCGGCGTGCGTTACTAGCAGACGAACACGGCCGGCGCCGACGCGCCCCGGGCGAATGGAACGAGAACACACGGGAGGAGGCGTATGGCGGACGAACTGACGACGCTCGTCACGCAGGAGATGCTTGACAGCCGCGATGTCTGGAGCGAGAAGGTCTACTCGCGCCCGATCTCGCTGAACGACATCATCAAGTGGGGCATCGCGGTCTACTGGCCCGACGACCCGCCCCGCATCTACTGGGACGAGGAGTACGCGAAGACCACGAAGTACGGCGGCATCATCGCGCCGCAGGACTTCAACCCGTTCGCGTGGCCCGTTCCGCGCCCGCCCGCGCGCGAGCTGCCCAAGGACCCCGGCGTTGGAGAGCGCGGCATGAACGGCGGCCAGACCGACCGCTACGGCGTGCCGATGCGCCCCGGCGACGTGATCAGCACATCCTCGGCGCTCGTCGACTGGAACGAGCGCGTGGGCAGCCTGGGCCTGACCATCTTCACCTACACTGAGGTTCGCTGGGAGAATCAGAACGGCGAGCTCGTGAAGTCCCGCACTTCCGTCGGGATCCGCTACTAGGAGGCAACCATGGCCGAGAACGTGTACTTCGAGGACGTGAACGTCGGCGACGACATCCCCTCGTTCACCCGCCAGACGGACCTCATGCACTGGAACCGCTACGCGGCGGTGAACGACGAGTTCGTCTACATCCACATGGACGACGAGGCGGGCCGCGCCGCGGCCAACGAGCCGGGCGCCTTCGGCATGGGCAACCTGCGCTGGGCCTACCTGCTGAACATGCTCCGCGAGTGGGTCGGCGACGAGGTCGACGTCCGCGAGCTGGGTGTCCAGTTCCGCGCCATCAACCAGAAGAACGACGTGCTCACCTGCGTCGGCACGATCACGGAGAAGATCGAGGAGAACGGCGACCACCTCGTCCGCCTCGACACGAACGTGATCAACCAGGACGGCGTCGCCACCTGCCCCGGCCACGCCGTCGTCGCGCTGCCCTCGCGCGGGTAGCCCGGCAACCGCACGACACGAACCCCTCGGGAGCACACGCTCCCGAGGGGTCGATTGCCGCCCGTAGCCTGATGGCGAGCCCGCTGTGACGCGCCGCGTGCTCATGTGCGAGCCCGTCCACTACCGCATCGACTACGAGATCAACCCCTGGATGCGGCGCTCCAACCGCGTCGACGGCGCGCGTGCGCTCGCCCAGTGGCGCAGCCTCCGCGAGCGCATCGAGGACCTCGGCGTCACGGTCGAGCTGATCGAGCAGGCGCCGGACGCGCCGGACATGACGTTCACGGCCAACGCGGGGGTGGTCCTCGGCAGCCGGTTCATCCCCTCGAACTTCCGGTACGAGGAGCGCCAGGCGGAGGAGGACCACTTCATCCGCTGGTTCCGGCAGGCCCGCTACACCGTCGAGACGATTCATCTCCCGCACTACTGGGAGGGCGAGGGTGACGTGCTGCCCGCGGGCGACCGCATCTTCGCCGGTTACCGCTACCGCACCGAGTTCCGCGCGCTCGACCACCTCGAGGACGTGCTGGGGCACGACCTCGTGCGGGTCGAGCTGGAAGACGAGCGCTTCTACCACCTCGACACCTGCTTCGCGCCGCTGGGCGAGGGGTGCGCGCTGTACGTGCCGGAGGCTTTCACCGCGGAGGGGCGAGGGCACATCGAGCGCCACTTCGACGACCTGATCACGGTCCCGCCCGAGGAGTCGCTGCGCTTCGCGTGCAACGCGCTGGTGGTGGACCGGCAGGTGGTGATGAACACCGGCTGCCCACAGACCGTGACCGCCCTCCGCGTGCGCGGCTACGAGGCCGTCGAGAGCGCCACGGACGAGTTCATCAAGGCGGGCGGCAGCGTGAAGTGCCTCACGCTGATGCTCGACGCGTTCGCATCGCCGGTCGAGACGCGAGACGAGTAGCCAGCGCGGTACTCGCCTACTGGATGTGGACGACTTCCTGGGCGCGCTGCCACAGCCCCTCGAGGTCGTAGCGGGCGCGCTCCTCGACCGTCAGCAGGTGGACGATGACGTCACCGAGGTCGGCGAGGAGCCAGCCCTCGTCGGACTTGCCCTCCCAGCGCGGGTGCCGCTCGTGGCCGTCGGCGGCCGAGTCGACCGCCTCGACGAGCGCGCGCATCTGGCGGTCGCTGCCGGAGGTGGCGATGACGAAGTAGTCGGCGAAGCCGGCGTATTCCTGGACGTCGAGGAGCACCACGTCGGCCGCCTGGCGATCCGCCAGCGCGTCGACCACATCGTTCGCAAGCTCGATGCCCTGCAGCCGGTCCTCCTCCGCGGCCCGTCGAGTATAGACGGCGCGCGGGCGCTCCGATGATCCATCCGTCGGAGACGCGCTCCGGGTGAGGGGCCGGAGATCTGATCCCCTCTCCCTGGAGGGAGAGGGCTAGGGTGAGGGGGTTCTGCTCCCCGCGGTCCGACGGCCGATTGGAAAGCCCTCGGACCCTCACCCCCCCCCCCCCCCCGGGGGGGGGGGTATAAACATCTGACGCGGCCCACCAACTTAAGCGTGGTGATATAGGGGG
>VXMU01000026.1 GCA_009840945.1 Chloroflexota bacterium
TCGAGGCCGCCATCCTCGCGCGCATCACGCAGCGCGCGAAGATCGTGCTGCTCGGCAACGTACTGCCGATCTGGGACGACCCCCTGTTCCTGGCCGAGGAGCTGGCGGAGATCGACATGATTTCGCGCGGCCGCCTCGTGACCGGCTGGGTGCGCGGCACCGGCCGCGAGAGCGTCTCCCACAACGCGCAGCCGCCGTACAACTGGGAGCGCTTCCAGGAGGCCCACGACTTCATCGTGAAGGCATGGACCACGCCCGGCCCGTACCGCTGGGAGGGCAAGCACTACAACTTCCGTTACGTCAACCCGTGGGCCCGCCCGTACCAGGCGCCGCACCCCCAGATCTGGATCCCCGGCGTGATGAGCCGCAACACGGTGAAGTGGACCGCCGAGCACCGCTACCCGTACGTGATGCTCGCCACGGACCTGGAGCCGACGAAGCAGTCGTTCGAGTACTACGCCGAGGTGGCGAAGGAGAACGGCTACGAGGCGCAGTCGCAGCACCGCGGCTACCTCTTCAAGGTCCACGTCGACGAGACCGAGGATCTGGCGTACGAGACCGCGCGGAAGTACGTCTCCGGTCCGCCGAACCCGTTCCTGGAAGGCAACCAGGGCGAGGTCCGGCCGTTCATCCAGAACCTGCCCGGCATGACTTCGCGCACCAACGTGCTGCCGACCGCCGGCAACCTGGCGGCGCTGCGCGCGCGCGGCCGCGTGCAGGCCCAGCCGACGCTGGACAAGCCGCAGGACCTGACCGACGACGCGGGCAAGCCGGACGCCGATGCGTTCGGGAGCTACGAGAACCAGCTCGAGCGGTACACGATCATCACCGGCACGCCCGACACGGTGATCGAGCGCGTGAAGCACGTCCTCGACTACCTGCGCCCGGGCAGCATCTTCTTCTGGGACGGCGACGGCTCGATGTCGCACGACGACACGATGCGCAGCCTCAAGCTGATGGGCGAGGAGGTCCTCCCGGCGATCCGCGAGTACAGCGAGGAGCTGGAACTCAAGAGCCCGTTCGAGGTTTCGACCTACACGAACGAGCCGATCCCGCAAGAGGACTAGCCCCGCGGGTCCATTCGACCTCCGACAGAACGCTCGGCGCCACCAATGGTGGCGCCGAGTCGTCTCCGGCGAGTTCGCCAGTCGCGGTCGCGGTCGTCCTTGGTAAAGGATCGGCGAGATCCTTTACTAAGGGAGCGCCATACGAAAGGTTACGCGCGCTGGCTCAGGCCGAGGGCCTCACCGGCGAGATGCGGTCGGGGTGCTGCGGGCCCTGGTCGAGGGCGTCCATCAGCGGCGTGATCAGCGGGACGGCGTCGTCGACGGCCGAGCGGAGCGCGCTGCCCCAGTACTCCCGCAGCACGGCGAGGTCGTCGGCGTCGAAGCGGCGCTCGCTGACGTGGTAGCTGTCGTTGCGATACAGCACGCAGTCCACCGGCGGGTCGACGTCCGAGGCGCTCGTGAACGTCGCGTCGAACGCGAGCAGGCCGTCCCGCAGCGCGTTGACGAGCGGCTGGTCGTAGCTCCACGCACGGTCAAGGATCGGCTTGCCGTAGCGCGACTCACCGATGATCACGTACGGCGTGCCGGACTGCACCTCGACCCAGTTGCCTTCGGGGTAGATCAGGTAGAGGTGCGGTTCGTCGTCGTCCTGCAACTGCCCGCCGATCACGCAGTGGAGGTCGAACGCGAGGCCGCTCACGGTCAGCCAGTGCTCGTCCTCGGTGCGCACGCGCCGCATCTCCTCGGCGAGGGCGTTCGCGGCACGGTAGAGGCGTCCGAGGCCGGACTCGTCCTCCTCGAGACGCTCCTCGAAGTACGTCAGCGCCTTGTCGCGGATGGAGCGGAGGCCGCTGGTGAGGATGAACATCGAGTGTTCTTCGTGCTGATGGACCGCGATCTTCTTCGCGATCGAGGTCTCCGTGCCGCTGGTGATGCGCGTGTCGGCGATCGCCAGCAGGCCCTCCTCGCACTTCATGCCGAGGCAGAACGTCATCTCCGGGCCTCTCCGGTGGCTACTGCTGGTCCTGCGTCTGGTCCTGGGTCGACGGCGCCGAGCGCACCCGCACGACCGCGCTCCAGTACTCGTTGGCGACACCGCTGAAAGCGCCCCGCAGCGGCGAGATGTCATCGTAGTCGCGTCCCACGGCGGTGACCACGTAACGGCCGTCCTGCGGCGCGTTGTTCGAGGGGTCGAAGCCGTGCCACCCGTCCGGAGCCAGGAGCTGCACCCACGCGTGTCCCGCCTCGCCCACGTCCTCGCCTTCGTCGGGCGCGAGGTAGCCGCTGACGTAGCGCGCGGGGATGCCGTGCATCCGCAGCACCGCGAGCATGAGGTGGGTGAAGTCCTGGCAGACGCCGCTGCCGAGCCGGATCAGGTCGAGGGCCGTCGAGCCGACGTCCGTGTGCCCGACGTCGAACACGAACCGGTCATGCAGCAGCTCGCAGACGGCGCGGCCTGTGCCGACCGGGTCGAGGTCCTGGGGCACCGACTCGGCAATCTCGAGGATCGCCGGGTCGAACGGCGACCGGGAGGTGTCGCTGAGCAGCAGGTGGCGCATGAGCGGCGAGATGCCGGGCTCCGGTATCGCGGACTCGGCCGTCTCGACCTCCGCTTCGACCGCGACGCGGATCTCCTCGACGTCATCGAGGAAGTCGACGTGGTGGTACTCGTTGCCGAAGGCGTCGAGGAGTTGCTGTGGCTGCGTCTCGGGCTGGAGTTGCAGCGAGGAGCTCAGGCGGCGCTGGCCGAAGGCGTCGGCGGGCAGCACACGCAGCTCCGTGTGCAGCAACCGCACCGCTTCCGAGTAGCGGTAAATCGAATCCCAGCGAACCCCGACCTGCACACCCGGAGCTTACGCGACGGAGGGCAGAACGTGAAATATGTGCTCGTGCACCAGCCGGTCGACCTCGATCAGCCGGCCCTGGAAGCCGTCCATGAACTCGTGGACGCCCTGCTGCACCAGCGCGGCCTCGTCGACCGAGGCGAGGTCCAGGTCGAGCAGCGCGAGCTCGCGGGCGACGTGTACCGTCTGGCCCGCCGGCGTGCGGTCCGAGGCGGCCTCGAAGTGGCGGCGGAACGCGCGGACGCAGAAGTAGAGGCTGCGCGGGAACTGCTCGCTGCGCACCAGCATCGTCGCGACGCGCGGGCCGGTGATCGCGCCGCGGTGGGTCATGCGGAACGCCTGCCACGCGCTGGCCGAGCGCAGCACGGCGACCCACTGCGAGCGGTCGAGCGCGCCGCCGATGTCCTGCGCCGTCGGGAGCAGCACGAAGTACTTGGTGTCCACGATGCGGCTGGTCATGTCCGCGCGTTCGAGGTAGACGCCGCAGCGGAACCAGTCGCGCCCCTCGTCCATCAGGACCGTGTTGTCGAAGAGCCCGAGGATGGAGGCCACGCCGCTCCGCACCTGGTCGCAGAATGCGTGCATGCCGTCGCGGAAGTCCCGGAAGTCGGTCCGGGTGGCGTGGACGTCCAGGTAGATACGGTTGATTTCCTCCCAGACCTCGCGCGAGAGCTGCTCGCGGAGCTCGCGGGCCAGCGCCCGCGCAACGACGAGGGTGCGGCGCAGCGAGTTGGGGTTCGCCGAGGAGAGCAGGAGGAACTCCGCCGGCGTCAGCAGCGGGTCGTCCTGCTGGGCCTTGCTGTAGAGCTCGAGAGACCCGGTCGCGGCGAGCACGGCGTCCCATGCGTGCTGGTCCCCGTCCGTCCCGCCCGACTCGACGGAGACCGTGTGCGAGACCTCCGCCATGCGCGCGATGTTCTCGACGCGCTCGAGGTCGCGCCCCAGCCAGTAGAGGTTCTCGGCCACCCGGCTCAGCATGGCTATCCCTCGGACGCGCGCGGGGGCCGCAGCACCCACGTGTCCTTGCTGCCCCCGCCCTGCGAGGAGTTGACCACGTACGAGCCCTCGACGAGCGCGACGCGCGTCAGCCCGCCGGGCAGCACCCACGTGTCGTTGCCGGTGAGGGCGAACGGGCGCAGGTCGGCGCGGCGCGCCCGCAGCGCGCCATCGAGGAGCGTGGGGATCGAGCTGAACTCCTGCAGGGGCTGCGCGATCCAGTTGCGCGGGTTGTCGCGGATGCGCTCCTCGCACGCGCGCAGCTCGGCGTCGGACGCCTGCGGGCCGACGACCAGGCCGTAGCCGCCGGACTCGCCGGCGGGCTTCACGACGAGCTGGTCGAGGTTCGCGCACATCTCCTCGAGGTCCTCGGGCAGCACGGCCGCCAGCGTGTCGATGTTGCGCAGGATCGGCTCCTCGCCGAGGTAGTAGCGGATGAAGTCCGGAACGAAGCGGTAGACGACCTTGTCGTCGGCGACGCCCACGCCCATCGCGTTCGCCAGCGTGACCTTGCCCGACCGGTAGGCGTCGGCGAGCCCGGCCACACCGAGCACCGAGTCCGGGCGGAACGCGAGCGGGTCCAGGAAGTCGTCGTCGACGCGCTTGTAGATCACGTCGACGCGTTCGAGGCCGGTGGTCGCGCGGAGGTAGACCGTCTGGTCGTGGACGATGAGGTCGCGCCCCTCGACGAGGTCGACGCCCATCTGCTGGGCGAGGAAGGTGTGCTCGAAGTAGGCCGAGTTGAAGCTGCCCGGCGTGAGGATGACGACGCGCGCCTCGTCGGCGGCGACGCCCTCCGGGCGCACCTCGATCAGCATCTCCCGCAGGTGCTCCGGGTAGTCGGTGACGGGCGAGACGGCGCCCTCCGGGAACAGCTCCGGCACGGCCTCCAGCATCGTCCGCCGGTTCTCCAGCACGTACGAGACGCCCGAGGGCGTGCGCACGTTGTCCTCGAGGATGCGGAACTCGCCGTGCTGGTCGCGGATCAGGTCGCTGCCGGCGATGTGGGTGTAGACGCCCTGCGGCGGCTCGAAGCCGACCATGCGCAAGTTGAAGGCGGCGGCCCCGAAGAGCACCTCGCCGGGTATGACTCCGTCGGTGACGCAGCGCTGGTCGTGGTAGACGTCGTGGAGGAAGGCGTTGAGCGCCTTCACGCGCTGCTGCAGGCCCGTCTCGATCGTCGTCCACTCATCGTGCGCGACGATGCGAGGGATGATCGAGAACGGGAAGATGCGGTCGACTTCCGCCTCGTCCTGGTAGACGGTGAAGGTGATGCCGCTGGCCAGGAGGTCCATCTCGGAGCGCCGCTGGCGGCCGTCGATGTGCTCGATCGACCACGCGCCGAGGCGTTCCGCGAACGCGCTGTACGCGGGGCGAGGAGTGCCGTCGGGGGCGAACATCTCGTCGGGCCCGGCGAGCTGCTCGTAGCCGCTGAAGGGGTCGGACACCAGGGCTACTCCGTCGCGTGCGCGGCCCGCGGTCGAGCCGTGTGCGCCGCTACCGAGCCTGTGGCCGGTGGAACCCTCCGGCGCGTGCCTGCGGGGTCGGCCGTGATCCGGCGCGCATCTGCTGGCTGACGACGCGCAACCTCGGCTTCGGAGCGTTCGCCGTGCCGGGGCCGGATGCCGTCGTGCGTTGCCGCTGCATGGCCGTTCCCTCCGGGCGCAGCCACAGCATCGGTATTACGCATGACGCTCATGTTCCCATGATGTTGCGTTCCTGTTAAGAACCCGCGAGGCCCCCGTGGGACACCCCGGCGTGCAGCCTCGCCGGCTCGAACCGCAGGCTCGGCAGCCGCAGGATCACGACGAAGAGCAGCGCCGAGATGGCGAACGATCCGATGAACAGAACGAGCGCGAGGTCGTAGCTGCCGGTCACGTCGTAGATCCACCCCACGACCGTCGGGCTGGTGACCAGCCCGACCTCCTCGACCACCACGATCGCGCCGAGGAGCGTGCCGAAGTGCGCGAGGCCGAACATCCGCGTGAGCAGCATCGCCTCCATGATCGGCCCGCCGCCCGTCCCCACCACCCAGAACGCGATGTAGACGCCGATGCCGACGTAGCCCGGGATGAACAGCAGCGACGCCATCGCGAAGATGAGCGAGATCGCCATCGCGATCACCACGTACTCGAAGCGCGCCACCCGGTCGCCGATGAACCCGAACACGACGCGCGAACACGCCCCGAGGAGCGCCGCGATGGAGACGATGAGCGCAGCCGTGCCCCTCGGTATGCCGATCGACTCGTAGAGCGGGATCTGGTGGACGAGCATCCCGAAGAGGCCGAAGAAGAAGCACGTCAGCGCGATCCCGATCAGCCAGAAGTGCGGCGTCTTGAGCGCGGCGCGCAACGGCAGCCCCGTGAGCCTCGATGAAGGCACACCGCCCTCGGGCACGGCCGCGCCGTCGGGCTGCGCGCCCACATCGGCCGGGTCGTTGCGTACGAGCAGCGCGCCGATCGGGACGAAGACGACGAGGATCGCGATGGCCGAGAAGACGAACGACGCCTCCCACCCGATGTTGTCGACCACCAGTCGCATCGGCGGCACGATGACGACCCCGCCGAGCGAGAACCCCGTGCCGAGGATGCTGAGCGCGACGCCTCGGCGACGGTCGAACCACCTGGAGATCAGCGCCTGGAACGGAATGAAGAACATCATCTGGCGGAAGACGCCGTTGATGGCCGAGTAGACGTACCACTGCCACAGCTCGGTCGTCGTTGCCAGCAACACGTAGGTCGCGGCCGTGGTGACGGCGCCGAAGAGGATGACCTTGCGCGCCCCGCGCGTGTCGACCCAGCGCCCGACGAACGGCCCGGCGACGCCGCCCGAGAGCAGCACGATCGAGATCGCGCCCGACACCTCCCCGCGCGACCACCCGAAGTCGCTCTCGAGGGGCTCGATGTAGAGGCCGACGGACCAGAACGAGACCCCGCTGCCGAGCGTCATCGCGACGATCGACCCCGCGAGGAGCCACCAGCCGTAGTAGACGCCCCTCAGCCGCTGCACGCGTGCGGATATCGCCATCGGTCAGCGGCTGGGGTGCCGGATGCCCGCCGGGCCTAGTCCATTTCGAGGATGGAGCGCCCGGAGATCTGCCCGGCCTCGAGCGCATCGGTCGCGTCGTTGATGGCGTCCAGTGGGTAGCGCGCCGTCACGAGCGCGTCGAGGTCCAGCTCGCCCTCGTTGTACCAGCGCAGGAACATCGGGAAGTCGCGGTCGGGGCTGCACGAGCCGCCGATGCTGCCGATGTACTTCTTCTCGGTCACCAGCAGGTCGCGCGCGTCCAGCTCGACGGGCGTCTGCGGCACGCCGACGAGCACCGCGGTGCCGCCCGTGCTGTGGCCGAGCACGCCGCCGCGCACCGCCGGCAGGATCTGCTCCATCGTCACGCGCAGGCCGATGCAGTCGAAGGCGTAGTCCGCGCCGGAGACCGGCGAGCCGTCGCGCTTGAGGTCGGTCGGGTGCTGCGTCAGCTCGTGGATGCGGGCGACGGGGTCGACCTCGGAGGCGTTGACGCCGATGGTCGCGCCGAACTGCTTCGCGAAGTCCAGCTTCTCCTCGTTCAGGTCGACGGCGATGATCGGGTCCGCCCCGACGACGGCCGCGGGGGGGGGGGGGGGGGGGCCGGCCCCCCCCCCGCCCCGGGCCGCCCCCGCGGGGGCCCCCCGCCCCGCCGGGGGGGTATAAACATAGCCGCGCCCCCCC
>VXMU01000111.1 GCA_009840945.1 Chloroflexota bacterium
CTTCTGATCCCCTCGCCCCCGTGTGCGGGGGAGAGGGCTAGGGTGAGGGGGTCTGGCCTCGCCCGACTCCGCACTTCGCGGGGGAGGCTTCGAGGAGCCCGCCAGACCCTCACCCCCCGCCCTCTCCCGCAGTGCGGGAGAGGGAGCCGGACCTCTGATCACCCGCCCTATCCACCAGCGCACGCGCCTCGGCTCCGTCGCACTCCTCGAGCTCACCGCCGACGGCGTCCGCGCCGGGGCTGGTCCCGCTCGGCGACACCCCCGACGCCCCCAACCCCGCCACGCTCACCTACGACCGTACGGGCATCCTCGAGGCCTCCATCGCCGGTGAGCGGGTGGAGCGCATGTCGTTCCGCCCCCCGCAGGCACCACGGCTGCGGGTGTAGAGCGCGTGGAGTCTTCCTCCGCAGGCCCCATTCTTGCGGGTGTACAGAATCGGACTGCGTTGGCCGCCTCGATCGTCCTCAACGGATGACCATGAACTTCCGCGCGATCTCGATAAGGTCGTAGGGTTGGTCGCGCAGGTGCGCCCACGCTTCGAAGCTGTACACAACATCAGTCGCAACGTCATAGATCACCAGATAGGTCGCACTCCAGGGCTCCACGTCCACGTCGTACGTCAGGACTGCGGGGTATCGTCCGTCGACCAGCAGGTACTCCCTGACCCACGCCTGGTCGGTTGAGGCAACCTCGTGGAACAGGTCCGGTGTGGCGTGCAGGCGCCCGATGTACACCGAGAGCGTCCATCCGAGGTCTGCATAGTCGTAGTAGCCCTCAAGCCCGCCGTAGCCTTCGCCTACGCTCCCGGACCATTCGGGGCCGAGATCAGGATCAGGTATCGATGTCGGCGGGAACGCGATCGGCGCAGGGGTGTCCATCACCTGCGCAGGGCGGTTGCCACCCCAACTCCGTTCCGCGACGAACACTGGCCCGTGCATGAGGGCGCCTGAGACGTTGCCCGATGACAGGTTGGGCGGTTGCCAGCGGAATTCAGTACTCAATGTGCCCAGCACGGTTCCCGAGCAGCCTCCGTACGCGTACGAGTACGGCTCGACTCCCCACTGCTCGAGCGTCGCTGTGCCCGTCAGCAGCTCCATGATCCGGTACCGCACCCAGCAATCGTGCGCGGTATGCCACTCCAGCACGTCGTCGGTCGCCACCGTGCCATAGAACCTCGCCTGAGACTCCCCGTCGGCGTCGGTCACACTGACCCGTAGCACCCTCGGCTCCGTGCGCATCTGCTCGTACGTCACGACGGCGCGCGTCCCGTCGCCGGCGGACATCAGGAAGGCGTAGCTACCAGGCGTCGACGCCTCGCCGGTGGGGTCGAAGTGGTCGTAGCGCATCACTGGGCCGCCGGGCTCCGGTGTCGAAGTCGGCTGCGGCGTCGGGCTCGGCGAAGGTGTCACGGTCGGCACCGGCGTGGCTGCGAGTGTGACGCGAGATGCGGGAGTCGGGGTCGGCGTGCGCGCGGGCGTCGAGGTGGCCTCGGGCGTGGGGAGCGGGGCGCGGACGACCGTAGGCGGCTCCCCGTCGCCCGCCACCCCGACCAGCACCACCGCCACGGCCACCACACCGGCGACTACCCCCACGACCACACCTGCGGCCGCCGCCGTCCCGATCCCCACCCACGCCACCGGCCGCGCGATGGCACCGATGGCCGCCGGCACGGCGAACCACGCCGGGAGGCGGCCTCGACGCTCCTCGGGGCGCCAGGCGGCGAGCGCCCGGCGGTCGCGCAGCTCCAGCTTTCCGAGCATGTTCGAGATGTGGTACTTCACGGCGTCGGCGCTGATGCCGAGCCGCGCGCCGATCTCGGCGTTGGTGCCGCCCTCGCGCAGCGCCTCCAGCACACGCCACTCGGCCGGCGTCAGCACGTCGGGATGGCGCGGCCGACCGCCACGATTGCGCTCCATGGAACCATCGTAGAACGCGAGCTGCCGAGGTTTCCCTACCCGATAGCCGTATGGACCTTCACGCCGCGCAGACCCTCACCCCCCGCCCTCTCCCGCAGTGCGGGAGAGGGAGCCGGACGGGCGACCCCCTTGCTATCCTCGACGCAGCGCGAGGGCGGCGAGGGGTGGGCAGCATGCGGGCGGAGATCGTCTCGATCGGGACCGAGATCATGCTCGGCGAGATCACCGACACTAACGCCGCCTTCATCGCCTCGCAGCTCCCCGAGTTCGGCATCGACCTCCTCTACGTCACCCAGGTCGGCGACAACCCCGGCCGACTGCACGAGGTGCTCGCCCGCGCGCGCGAGCGCTCCGACTTCACCTTCGCCACCGGCGGCCTCGGACCCACCGAGGACGACGTGACCCGCGAGGCTGTCGCCTCCGTGCTCGGCGAGGAGCTGTACGTCGACGACGAGCAGCGCGCCGTGCTGGAGGAGCGCTTCTCCGAGCGCGGCCGCACGCTCATCGAGCGCAACATGAAGCAGGCGTGGCTCATCCCCTCGGCGCGCGCCATCGCCAACCCGCGCGGCACCGCGCCCGGCTGGTGGGTGGAGCGCGACGGGCGCGTGACCGTGCTCATGCCCGGCCCCCCGGCCGAGATGACCCACATGTGGGAGCAGCAGGTCGCCCCGGAGCTGGAGCGCCGCGCCGACGGCATCCTCGTCTCCCACACCATCAAGACCGCCGGCCTCGGCGAGTCGATGGTCGACCAGATGTTGGAGGGGCTGCTCAGCACCTCGAACCCCTCGATCGGCCTCTACGCGCGGCGCGACGGCGTCCACGTGCGCATCAGCGCCAAGGCCCCGACGCGCGACGAGGCGTGGCGGCTCATCGACCCCGTCGGCGACCGCGTCCGCTCGATCCTCGGCGCGCACGTGTGGGGCGAGGACGACGACACGCTCGCGGCGGGCATCGGGCGGATGCTGCGCGAGCGCGGGATGACGCTCGCGGTGATGGAGTCGGCCACGGGCGGCGCCATCGGCAGCGCGATCACCGACGTCTCGGGCTCCTCGGAGTACTTCCGCGGCAGCCTCGTGACCTACGCGACCGAGGCGAAGATCGCCAACGGCGTGCCGCCCGAGGTGCCCGCGGCGCACGGCGTGATCTCGCGCGAGACGGCGGAGGCGATGGCCGCTGCGGCCCGCGAGCGACTCGGCGCGGACCTCGGCCTCGGCCTGACGGGCATCGCCGGCTCGGAGCCGGTCGAGGGCCAGCCCCCCGGCACGATGCACCTCGCGCTCACCGACGGCGAGGGCGCGGCGTACGAGACGTGGTCGTACTACCAGGGCCGGGAGGCGGCGAAGCGCCGCGCGACGACGCAGGCGCTGAACATGGTGCGGACGTGGTTGCTGGGCGAGGGGTAGCGCCCGCTACCCTGCGGCCACGCCCTCCATGAGCGCGTCGAGCTTCGACGTGAAGTCCGCCCAGTCCATGTCGCCCTCGCGGTACTCGGAGTCCCACAGTTCGAGGCGACCGAGCATCGCGGCGACATCGGGCGTTGGACGGACCGCGACGCACCAGTCGATTGAGGCAAGGAAGTCGGGCAGACGATACTCACCGGGACCGTTCGCAACCGTCTCCCGAATCGCCTCAAGCACTTCACGACGGGTCGGACGCATCATCCCTGAGTTCCTTCGTGCTCCTCGGATTCCCGCTCAGGATTTCGGATGAAACGTAGCGCTGCTTCTGCGTCCACCCGCTTCGCCCATCGTGGGCGATCGGATGCGCCAGTCTGAACGTCCGCTCATCGTCCGGTGCCGAGAGCAGGAACACCTGAGCCTGCCAGTCCAATTCCAACTCTCCCTGATCGATGGCTTCGCGTAGTCTTCGGGCCGCATCCTTCTTGGTACTGTCGCCGCTTCGCTCGAGCTCGGCGATCGACTGAGCCGAGATGTCGAATCCATCTTGATGCCAGAGAATCTCGGGCACTTCTGGCTGGATCGCTTTCCTCCGATAGAACCCCATGCGCTGGATGTGCGCGCTGAACCCGCGCCCAGCCTGACACACGTAGAGACCGTATTGCTGATAGAACGGGTAGGCGGTCCCAGCCGCGACAATGACAACGTCGTTGGGTGAATCGAGAAGGCCGTCCGCCTCGAACAATCGGACGAGCTCACGAAGCAGGAACGCTTCGCGTTCAGAAACGGTTTCGTCCGCCGCGGCGAGAATCTCTTCGACTGCACTAGCGAGTGCTACGAAGCTAACCCACCCGACCCGAGCGTCTTCAACAGCTAGCGTCGTAACCTGATGGGGCTCTTCGATGTCCGGCGTGATCACGAATAGTCGTTGGTCACCTTGATCACCCAACAAAGCGAGATGGCCTCGTAGTTGTTGGACTCTCACGGCTTCGGGCTCCGTCTTGACTTCAAACAGGTAGTTGAAGTGGGCGGAGATGCCTGCGTCGGGCACAGACCCCTTGCCCGATATCTGATTTCGGAACCGGACCATCTGCAGGTCGGACTCGCCGCTCGCAGCCCCGAGGAGTTGCTCAAGTAGCGAGAGGTCGATGCGCTCGAACACTGCGAGCATCGACGCCGTTACCCTGTTCTCGCCCTGCCGGTATGTGGAAAAGAGCGGTGCCTTGCTCATGCCGTCCTCCGTCGGTAGTGGTGGGGTGCGCCCCAGCGCGCACGAGAGAGTGTACCCGCGTGACTGACCCGCTCCCGCTCCCCATCGGCGACAACACCCTGTACGCCCTCCCGCTCGCCGAGGGCGGCACGATCCTCATCGACGCCGGGCCCGACATACCGGACTTCGAGGGCGCACCGGCCGCCGAGGGGGCCACACGAGGCGGGTCGTGGGAGTTCCTCGTCGCGATGCTCGCGGCGGGCGGCGTCGCCACGTCCGACGTGCGCGCCGTGCTCGTCACGCACCACCATCTCGACCACGCCGGGCTCGCCGCCCGCTGGGCCGCCGGGGGCGCCCGCATCCTCGCCGGGGCCGCCGACGTGCCTGCGCTCGTCGGCGGGCAGGCGTGGTACGACGCACGCCGTTCGGCCCGCATCGACGCGCTCATCGAGCACGGGGTGCCACCGGAGCGCGTCGAGCAGCTGTCGTCGCCGGCGCGCAGGCGGCCGCCCGAGTACCGCTGGGAGCCGTGCCCGCTCGACGCCATCGACGTGGTCGAGGACGGCGAGGAGTTCGCGCTGGCGGGCGGCGCGTCGCTGCGCGTGCTCCACGCGCCCGGCCACACCCCCGGCAACCTCGTCGCGTTCGTGGAGGCGACGGGCGACCTCTACTCCGGCGACACGCTGCTGCCCGGCACCGTCCCGACGCCCGGCGTGCATTTCGCCGACGCCGAGGATGGGGGCGCCGGCGCACGCCTGCCGTCCCTGCCCGACTTCGTCGCGTCGGTGGCGCGGCTGCGCGCGCTTGGCGTGCGTCGGGTGCTGCCCGGCCACGGCGCGCCCGTCGACGGCGAGGAGGCCGAGCGGCTGTTCGTCCGCTTCGAGCGCCACCACGAGCGCCGCCCGGCGCTGGTCCGCGCGCTGCTCGAGGAGCAGCCCGACACGGCGTTCGGCCTCGTCGGGCGGCTGTTCCCGCACCTCCCCGAGCCCCGCCTCCCCCAGGCCATGACCGAGCTCATCGGCCAACTCGACGTGCTCGTCGCGCGCGGCGAAGCCGTCGCCGAGCGTCGGGACGGCCTGCTGGTGCACCGGATCGCGTGACGCTCGGCGCCGCCGCCGGGCGCGGGGCGGGCGCCCGCCCCGGTCACTCCTCGAGCCGGACGCCGTCGGAGTGCCAGCGCAGGTAGTCGGCGTGCGCCCACCCCTCGACGCCGTCTTCGGTGCGGATGTGCATCCACGAAGGCCACGGGTAGGGGTACCAGTTCCCACCACTGTCTACCGCCGCGAGCGCTGCCACGGCACCGTGGGGCAGACATGTCATGATTCGTGCGTCGAGCCGGGGTTCGTCGCGCACATTAAGGCACGTGTCCACAACGACCTCGACGAGCAGCTGGTCGTCGAACGGGGGGCGCTCGATGACAGCTTCCGACGGATACTCGGAGAAGTCAGCCGCCTCATAGGAGATCCCCGTATGCACTCGCAATCCACTACTGGCACCACCCCACTGAACCCACCCGTCACGGATTCCGCGGATCTCCCGAGTCGGCGGACCGAATTCCAGAGTCGCCTCTACACGGCCTGAACGATCCCGCACTGTCGACCCATCCATGAACAGGTTGGGGGTGTCGGGTGCCGGGAGGCCTGGAGCCACTTCCCAGCGCGCGTCGATCATTGCTATGCGATTACCGAAGGTCGTTCCCACGACTATTCCGGAACTGTCTGCGAGCCATATGCCAGCCAGGTCCCATTGCCACTCAGGCTCTCCGGCTCCCCTGATGCGGAGAAGCTCCTCGCCGGTGCCGGCATCGAAGATCGAGATCGCCGTGACTCGCGGCGACAAAAGATAGTCGCCGGGCCATCCGAAAGTGGCGATAGCAAGCAGACGCCCGTCTGGCGAGACTTCAACTAACGGGCGGCCCCATCCGGACGACCAGCAACCGTACGAGTGGTCTGAAGGTGGCGAACCGTCGACGACGTACCGAACCACGCGACACGTCCTATCATCGGATGCCTCAATCAGCGCTATGCCAGTATCGAAAGGGGCGAGCCACGCATTAAAAGACCCCTTGCGCGTCCGCCAATTCACGGAAGCCACAGACCATGTGATGGACGGCGTGATCATGTCCGTCCCTGCCTGCCGGAGGTCGAAGACCCTCAGCTCACGGTAATCGTGGGTTATCAGGTACGCACCGTTCGGGAGGGCCCAGAGGTTCGGGCCGGCGCCGCGCAGCTGGGCGACCGGACGCATCCCACCATCCAACACGAGATTTACCTCTGCCGTGCTGGACCACACAACAAGCCGCTCGTCGGCCCCGGATCCCCATCCCACCAGATCGCTGGCATATCCCTCCTGGAAGCTGACATTCACCCCCTCGTACGTGAGGCCGGTCATCCTGTCGTGGAGATTTCCGCCAGGCAGACGAAGGAACCGGTTACCGGGGGAGAGTCTCACGTGAAGCCCGATGGGCCCGACTAATCGGCCGTTTTCGTCGACCGCGTCAAGCCCAGGTACGATCCATCCCTCCACCAGTCCCGTCGGCACGTCGAGCAGGAAGAACCCGGCCTCCCACGGCACCTCCTCGCCCGCCTCGTATCGCACGTGGGTAAGGCCCGTTGCCGCGAACGCCTCGGCCGTATCAACCTCGCGGATGCCGAGCTCTTCGCGCGTCGGCAGCGGCAAGATCGTCCGAACGGGCGTGAGTGTCGGCGTAGCGGTCGGGGGCGACGAGGGCGTCGCAGTGGGAGTCGGCGTCAAGGTTGGGGGTGGGGACGGCTCAGGTGTCGGCGTGGGAGTTGCGGGCGTCGGCGTGGGAGTTGGAATCGGCGACCCGGTCGGCGCTGGGCTGGGCTGCGGCGTGGACGACGCGGTCGGCGTCGGCGAGGGCGTCGAGGTCTGCGTCGGCGGCGGTGCGACGGCCAGCGGAGGGTCGGCGTCGCCGCCCGCGGTGACGAGCACCACGGCGACCAGCGCCACGACCGCGACCACGCCCACCACCTC
>VXMU01000132.1 GCA_009840945.1 Chloroflexota bacterium
TCACGGCGAGGCTCCCCCGCCGGCGCTGCGCGCCCGGCGACTCGCGGTCGCGGCGGCGCGGCCCGCCCCGCCCCGGCGGCGGCGGCGCTGGCGGCGGCGCGGGCGTGGTGGCGGTCGTGGTGTCCTCGCCGTCCGGCTCGGTCGCCGTCGTCGTGGCCGCCGAGGAGTCCTCGTCGGGCTCGGTCGTGGCGGCCGAGGTCGACGCGTCGTCGCCGTCGGGCTCGGTGGTGGTCGCGACCGTCGACGTGTCGTCGTCGGGCTCGGTGGTTGTCGCCGACGGCGCGGCGGGCGAGGTCGACGGTTCGACGGCGCCGGCCGTGCGGTCGTCGGCGGCCGGGGCGATGGGCGTGATGACCACGCCGGGGCCGTCGTCGCCGCCGCCGGAGAGCAGCGCGAAGGTGGCGACGAGGATGCCGACGGCCACACCGGCGAGGATGCCGAGCGCGGCCCAGCGCAGCAGCGGGGAGCCGTTCGCGGGGAACAGGGTTTCGAGGATGCCGGGGCGGTTCTGGGTCATCTGGGGAGTCCTTCGGTCTCGGCCCGGCCACGCGCGGAGGCGACGCCGGCCCGACTCCCACCACTCCTGACATATCGTTCACGAAACCGCGCGTGCCTGCAAGACCCCCTCGCCGCTTCACGTTTGTTGTTGGACACGTCCGTGCCATTCCGCTACACTCACCCCTACCACCCGAGGGGAGCCTCGATGGCCTTCGACGCCGAACGCGCCGCCCGCCGGCTCACCGACGCCGGTATGGAAGATCCAGCCGCCACCGGCGTGGCGGACCTGGTCGACGATGCAACAAGGGGTCTCGCCACCAAGGCCGACCTCGAGGCGCTCCGCGCCGACCTGTACCGCGCGCTGTGGCTGCAGGGCGCGGGCCTCCTCGCGGGCGCTGCGGCGATCGCCACGATCGCCCGCCTGCTGGGCTGACCCCGATGGCCTTCGACGCCGAACGCGCCGCCCGCCGGCTCACCGACACTGGTATGGAGCCGCGCGCCGCCACCGGCGTGGCAGACCTCGTGGACGACGCAACCGCCGACCTCGCGACCGAGTCGAGTCTGGCAAGGCTTGAGGGCAAGGTGGACACTAGTGTCGCGGAGCTCAGGGCCGACATGGCCCGGCTTGAGGGCAAGCTGGACGCGAGCTTCGCGGAACTGCGAGCGGACCTCTACCGGGCACTGTGGCTGCAGGGCGCCGCGATCGTCGGCGCCATCGCCGCCGTCATGACCATCGTCAGAGTGCTGGGCTGAGTCCGCTGGCCCGCGACTCGGGGCCCAGCGCGCGGGCCAGCGCGCGCGAGCCTCTCAGCCCGGTCGATGACGCCTTCGCCGAGACTCGCGAGAGCCTTGCCCAGCTCGGCGACGACCTCTGCCGGGCAATCTGGATCGAGACCATGGGCCTCCTGGGCGCGATCGTCGCGGCAACGGCGATCATCCTCGCCGCCATGCGGCTCTGGATGTAGCCCCGATGGCGTTCGGCGACGAGGGCTCCGTCGGAGCCAGAACCCCCTCACCCTAGCCCTCTCCCCCGCAGACGGGGGCGAGGGGATCAGAAGACAACGAAGGGGGCCCCACCCCGCGGGGTATCCCCGCGTCGAGGAGAGGCGAGGCAGAGCCCCGGCTCTCCGACCCAGAAGACAAAGAGAGGGGCCCGTCCGGGCCCCTCTCGCAGTCAGCGGCCGAGGGGGCGACGCGCCCCCGCGTGATACCGAAGGCTAGTCGAGGCGGCCGGTGGCCGTGCGGGCGCCGGCGACGCCGGCTGCCGCCAGCACGCCCAGCGCGAGGACGAGGAGCATCGAGGAGGGGCCGGGGCCGGTGGCGAAGCCGGCCGTGCCGGTGTCGCCCTTGTCGCCCGGGGTCATCCCCTCGGTGTCGTCCATCGCGTCGTCGGCGGCGTCATCCATGCCGTCGTCCGGCTCGGCGGGCATGCCGTCGTCGGCGCCGTCGTCCATGCCGTCGTCGGGGTCTTCCATCCCGTCGTCCATGCCGTCGCCGTCGGGCATGCCGTCGCCGTCGGTCGGGGCGAGGGTGAGGGCGAGCGCCCGCAGGTCGCCGGCCGTCCACATGACCGACTCGTCCGCCAGCGCGTAGCCGATGTGGAAGTTGACCGTGGCGCCCTCGGCGGCGTTGCCGTTGCAGTCGCCTTCCTCGATGTGGATGACCCAGACGCCTTCATCGTCGGCTTCGGAGGAGCCGCACGTCTCACCGTCGATCGACGCGGTGATGGTCGTGCCGGGCTCCTGGTCGTCCCCGTAGTAGATTGCCTGGTGTGGGTGAGCGAGCGCGGTCTGCGCGCCGAACACGAGCGGGCCGAGCAGCAGCGCGAGGAGCGCCGCGACGAAGCCCAGTCGTGCGGCTCGGTTCTTGAGGTCCATGCAGTAACTCCTTCGCGGGAGCCGTGATGGCCCCGCCACCCGGCGGTCCGCCCGTCCACTCCGCGGGATCGCGGCCCCGGGGATCATCCGTCGCCGATCGTCACCACTTGTAGCAGCCTTCGCGCTTTCCGACCAACGCCCCGAAGGCTCCACGATCGCCGCCCGGACTTGCACGGAGCAGAACCCCCTCACCCTAGCCCTCTCCCTCCAGGGAGAGGGGACCAGATCCGGGCCCCCTCTCCCCCTGCGGGGTATCCCCGCGTAGAGGAGCGTCGAGGGCTCCCCTCGGCGCTCCGACCCAGCCAGAGAGCGAGAGGGCGGGGGTGAGGGTCCGAAGGCTCCACGATCGCCGCCGGCCCGCGGGAAGCAGAACCCCCTCACCCTCACCCTCTCCCTCCAGGGAGAGGGGACAGATCTCGGAGGGAGAGGGAAGCCAGAGCAGACAAAGGAGGGGGCCCCCAATGGGGGCCCCCTCGCAGTCAGCTTCCGAGGGGGCGACTCGCCCCCGCGTCTTGCCGAAGGTTAGTCGATGCGGCCGGTCACCGTGCGCGCGCCTGCGACGCCGGCTGCTGCCAGCACGCCGAGCGCGAGGACGAGGAGCATCGAGGCGGAGCCGGACTCGGTGGCGAAGCCGGCGTTGCCGGTGTCGCCCTTGTCGTCCGGGGTCGACATGCCGTCGTCCATGCCGTCGTCCATGCCGTCATCGGTGTCGTCCATGCCGTCACCGGTGTCGTCCATGCCGTCATCCATGCCGTCGTCCATGCCGTCGCCGTCTTCGCCCTCCATGCCGTCGCCGTCAGGCATGGCGGCCACGGTCAGCGAGACCTCCTGGAGGTCGCGGACGGCCCACGTCACGGTCTGCTCGGCCGCAGCGCCGTCGATGGCGAAGTTGACGGTCGCGCCGTCAGCGGCGTTCCCGTCGCAGTCGCCCTCGGCGATCTCGATCAGCCACTGGCCGGAGTCGTCGACCGTGGTGGAGTCACACTCCGCGCCGTCGATCGATGCGCTGATCGTCGCGCCCGCCGTCCCGTCGAGGCCGTAGTACTGGGCCGTCGTCGGGTTCTGCGCGAGCGCGGACTGTGCGCCGAACACCAGCGGGGCCAGCATCAGCGCCAGGAGCGCCGCGGCGAAGCCCAGCCGTGCGGGTCGCTTCTTCATGTTCATTCAGTCTCTCCTTACGGGGCCCGTCCCTCGGGCCCGCCAGTCGGACCGCCCGTTACCGGGCTGCTTGTTGCGGGATTGCACTCCCAGGGCTAGAACCCGCCCGCCGTCACGCAGTCCGTGATGATGACCGGTTCAGGGCCATCGAACCCGTCCGGGTAGACGGTGCGGAACGGCACGTTGATCAGGGGGATCGGCGGGTTCGGCCTGAAGATGAGGTAGTCGCCTTCAGGGTCCGGGTCGTTCGCCCAGATGGTCACGCCGCCGGGACAGGCTGCCAGTGCGGCAGCCTCGAGGTCATCGAGGGAGCCACCACTGAAGATCGCCAGCCCCCGGTTGCGGCTCAGCCGCGGGGGCTCCGGCGGCCCGTCCGGGTCGACCGGGCCGACCGCGACGGGAACGCCGCTGCCGACCGTCAGGACGATGCCGGTGGTCTGGTTGGGCGGGCTGTAGCTCGCCTGCCAGAGCACGTACTGATCGGCCTGCATGCCGTCGACGGTGAACGTGACCCTGGCGCCCGAGACGGCGAGGCCGTCACAGTCGTCCGGGTAGAGCCTGATGAGCCACACGCCGTCTTCGACGACCGTCGACTCACACTCCGTACTGCCGATATGGGCGGCGACCACGGTGCCGTCCGGGAGTCCCGTGCCGTACAGGTCGGCCGGAAACACGCTCAAGTCCTGGGCCGCTGCCGGTACGGGACCGGGCAGCGCCGAGGCGAGTACGAGCATGAACACGGAGGCGACGAGGCCGGGAACGGCCAGGGTCCTCGCGTTGCTCATTCGGTCGCTCCTTCAGGCGGGGAACTGCGGTTGGCACGGCCCCCGCGCCCCGGCCGGAGCCGGGACGCGGGGGTCGCGTGTTTCACCCTGGGTTTCCAGTCCTTCCCTGGCCTAGTTACCGCAGCCAGAGATGAACAGCACCGTGCCCGCGGGGACGCCAGCCGAGAAGATGGCGTTGAAGTCGCGGTTCACGAGCGACGGAGCGGACGGCCGGTACGGCTTCCAGTCGCCGTACTGGTCGAGGGCCCATGCCGCGCCACCGGCGCCGCAAGCGGCCTCCAGCGCGCTGCCGAGCTCATCGATCGAGCCGCCACTGAACGTCGCCAGCGAGGTGCCCTGGGTGGTCACCTGCTGCAGGCTCAGGCTCGGAGCCGAAGGCTCCGGCTCCTCGGCGGGCATGCCGACCGAGAGCGTGATGATGTCGCGGATCGCGCTATCGCCGGAACCGGCGATTACGCGGAAGACAACGTCACCAGCAAGACCGGCAGCGTAGCTGAACGTTGCCGAGCCGTTCTTGGTCGTCGCATCCATCATCGTGGCCGCACCTTCGGTGAGACCATCACCGGAGACCTGGATGACGTTGATGTCGGTCTCGCCGACGAGGACACCCTCGTCGTCACGCACCGTCACCGTGATCGTCGTGTCGCTCAGCTCGTCGACGTAGTCGGGAGCATCGCTCGAGATAGTGGCCGGGCCACCGGCGACCGTGATCTCGACCGAAGCCGTGATGTCGTCACCGATCTCGAAGGTGAGCGTGTGCACGCCCCGAGCCGATGCCTCGTTGGTCGCGGTCCCAGGGGTGTCCGCCGTGGCGTTCACCTGCACCGCACACTGGCCAGCGTCATCCGTGCCGGTGGAGGCGAACCGCCCAACCGCGTTGGGGGTGTGAGCGACCGCTACGAACGCCCCACAGGACGGGAGGTCACCCTTGTCCTTCGAGACAGCGTTCGTCGTAGCGTCAGCAGTGATCTTGGGATCCTTGTTGACGTTGTACGGCGAGGTAGCGGCGTCATTGTCGTCAGCAGCCTGGCTCGTCGTGACCTTGTTGCTCTCCTTCGTCGGAGCGACGATCGGGTCCTCGGAAGCAGGTTGCGGCTGAGCGTTCCTGACCGGGTTGCCCGCTGCGTCAGTCACCGTCAGCACGACGAAGACCGAACCACCGATCTCGACCGAGCTCTGGTCGGCCTCGGCCTCGAGGTTCTTGGCCGTGCCGTACAGCGTGACATCGACGGTCGTGGCATCGAGGGTGCCGTGGGTGACGGTCACCGTCGCGGTCCCCTCGCGGCCACTTTGCAGCAGCGAGACGACGGCGTGGCCGTCGAAGCCAGCATCGCCATCCGCCTCAATTGCGGTAGTGGCCGGGTTGTCCCGACCAGTAGTCCACACCTGGCACCACTGCACATAATTCGCCTCGGCGATGGCGTTGCCGCCGTCCGCGTCGGTAGACGCCGGGCAGTTCATCACGCCGAGCGTGGTGATGAACGTCACTCGCTGACCGTTCATCCCCGCCGCCGGACTCTGGTCGTTCTTGACCGTCGCCACGATCTGCGTGCGTCCGGCGTTGCCGACACTGGTAATCGCGCCGTTCGCGTCGATCGTCTTCGCGGTTGCCGTGGCGGTCAGCGAAGCCGGCTGCGGCTGCGTGGTGACCGTAATGACCACGGTGTCGTCGGTGCCATTAGTCGGAAGGATGACGTCACGCTTGACGAGGATGTAGCCATCTGCCGAGTCCGCGTCGACGTTCAGTTCCACCTGGATGCCGGCACCGTCCATGACGTCACAGCCGCGGGCCGGAGTCGTTATGGAGTCGCTACAGGAGACGGACTGCCCGCCGCCGGAGGCGAAGCTACCGGAGGCCGTGCCGCCCGTGATCGAGAAGTCCACGATGGTGGCCTCGGACGCGCCGGGGATGACCACCTTGTCACCCGGCTCGGCGTCGACCGTGGTGTCGGTCAGCGTGACCGTCTTGGCCTCGACCGTCTGGGTCGTGGTGGACGACACGAGCACGGCGAACGCTACCGCGAAGGCGGCGGCGATCACGAGTGCGGATGCGCCCAACTTTCGTACGTAACTCAAATCTGTACCCTCACTACTTCGAGTTACAGGTTGTTGTGTTCTGTTCCTGGCTCTTCGCGCTGTGCGATTGCCCTCCTCGCGTGGCGGTCATGCCGGATGGCGACTGCGGTGCTGGCTTGTGCCGCCGCTCGAGCTGGACGCCGCAAGCCTGCCGCATGCCGGGGAGCCCCCGGGATGCCTGCCCGCTCTGCGGGGAATACCCCGCGGGCCGTCCGCTGTAGTCGCTGCTCCGGAAAACCTCGCTGCTCCTCCCTCGGACCCCCGCGACCGCGGGAGCCCTGTGGGGTATCCCCACATTGCGGGGACCCCGGTGGGGTGTTCCCCGCATAGGCGGGGGACGCCCCGTGCACTCCTCGTGCCGAGGGGGGGACCCCGTGGGGTATCCCCACGTCGAGGACACCCCAGCGCGCCCCCACCCGGATGGAGGTGGGCACATAGCGAGTAACGCGCGGGAGCGGCCCCGGGTTAATGGGAGGGCGGCAGGATGTGGCCACATCCGCCGCAACCCAGAGGCCGCCCGACGCCGGGACGCACGAGGCGCCCCACGAGCCCGCGGCTCGCCACGTCTGTTGATAGCAGGCCCCCGCGCAATCGTCGAGCCGCACGGGTAGGGGGGTGAGGGTCTGAGAGCCCCGCGGGACTCCTCGATGGCTGGGGGTGAGGGTCCGGGGGCCCCACAGGGCTCCTCCATGACCGGGGCGGGAGACACAACAAGGCCGGGCGTAACGCCCGGCCCCGATGCGCGTCGGTTCACTGCGGGAACCATACGGCAAGGCTCGTCACCCGGATCCAAGTATCGTGACCGTCCGCCGGCGAGTCAAGCTGCTCCCCGGCGCGCTTCATGTTTGTAATGCCCGATCATCCCATATTCGTAATAATGCACCATGTTGCGAGCAGCCGTGATCGTGCGCACCATGCTGCGTGGTGGGGCGGGAAGCTGCGGGTGCAGCGGCACGGCTCGTCACCCGTGCGTCACAGGAGTTCAACTCTCCCCCGCTCCACCACACGTTCACCCTCTCCCTTCCGGCTCCCTCTCCGGCTCCGGCCCCCTCCCCCGTCTGGCCCCCTCTCCCGCACTGCGGGAGAGGGTTGGGG
>VXMU01000064.1 GCA_009840945.1 Chloroflexota bacterium
GGCGAGTCCCCCTACTGGAAGTCCTGCGAACGGCCATCGGACAGAGTGTCACCCCCGTGCGAGGAAGTGCAGGCGACGGCGTTCGGGTGCAGCGGGAGCCGGCAACCGCCAGGCCGCACCGAGCGGACCATCGAAGCCAATCGACTCCATGGTCGCGCTCGCCAGGGGCACGTCGGGGAGCCCTGCAGCCGCGCGCAGGAACACCTCCTCGGCGTGCTCCGTCTCGAAGACGAACAGCACCATCGGCACCCGTCCCCCGTGGTCGAGCCCCGCCCGGCCGCTCCCGAAGTAGCGCGCGTAGGACGCGAGCCGCTCCGGCAGCCGCCTCGGAGTGACGGCCCGCCGCTCGTACTCGAGCAGGTACCACGTCCACTCGTCCTTATGCCCGAGCTGGAACGAGGCGTCGGGGTGGATCGCGTAGTTCGTCTCGTCATGGCGGTACGTGATCTGCGAGCGGTGCGTGGGCAACAGGTCGAGCAGCGTGTGATCGCGCGAGTAGCGGGCGTCGAGAGCGAGCATCGAGACGAACTCCGCCAGCCCCCGCTGGTGCTCCGACTGCGCGGCCAGCGCGCGCAGCGCCGTGCCGGCGTAGAGGCCATCAGCTGTGCGCTCCGCGCTCCAGCGGCCCAGCGCCGTACCGACCGCCGCCCGGTCGCGCCGGGCGAGGTACCCGAGGCCATCGTCCGTGAGCACGTGCGCCTCCCCCTCGCGGCGCGCGAAGCCGAGGCGCCGCAGGGGGCCCAGCAACTGGCTCGCGCGCCGGTCGGTCAGTCCGCCCATGAGGTTCGCGAGCTGCTCCGTCGTGCAGAGCGGCCACGCCGCCAGCAGGTCCAGCATCCGCTTCTCCGCGCTCCCGAGCCGCGTCGCCACCGCGTCCGCAAGGTCTCCCGCCCCAGGTGGCGCCGCGCGTGCGCCGCCCGGCGCACGCCATGCCCAGAGTCGCTTCGGCATCACCCGGTGCACGGGGTGCTCGGCCTCGCGCCCCGCCAGGTCGACCAGCCACGCCAGGCTGGAGCTGGGCTCGATGACCGGCGTATTCCCGCGACCGTAGCGCGCGGGCTGCCAGACGCGCGCTCGCGCGCCCTGGCCGATCACCGCGCCCAACGTGGCGACCGCGCTGTGGTGGAAGCCCGAGGGCTCCCGCAGCGCGCGCACGGCGCGGCGCGTGTCCTGGTCGGAGTCGGTCGCGATCAGCGTCACGTGGGGAAGCTGCTGCAAATCCTGCCGCTCGAGCGTCCGCAGGCGGTAGCGCAGGCTGGCCGAGCTCAGCATCGCCCCCTGCCGCACGACGCCCAGCGTGCGGTCCCCCGAGAGCGTAACGAGCGCGTCGTAGGGACCGCTGCGGCAGTGCTCGACGCGCACGGGGTCCTCCTCGGGGTCGGCGTCGGCAATCATCGCCGCGAGCTCGTAGAGAAGCGCCACGCCGTCGAGGCGCTCGGCGAGCAGGCGCAGCCACTGGCGGGATACGGGGTGGCGGTACAGCACGTCGTCGTCGCCCAGGGCGTCGACGCCCGCCGCGGTGGGGACATGGCGCCGCAGCGGCCGGTCGCTCAGCATCGCCAGGCGGTGGGGATGCGCTTCGGCGAGGCCCATCCGCCGCAGCTTCGCCAATCGCTCGCGCAGGCTGGAGGCGGGCAGGCGCTTGAGGCGCGAGAGGTTCTCGACGCTCGCGAAGGGGGTCTCGCAGACGAGCAGCAGCGTCTCGTGGAGGGCCTGCGTCAGGCGCGGGGCACGGGGGCGCTCAAGGGGTGCCGGGCGCGTCTCGCCCCTGAGGGCGCGCGTCGCCGCACGGAGCTTCGCGGGCGTGTCGCCGGCCCGCGCCATGACGGCGCGCGGCAGGGCGCGGCCCGGCTGGCCGCGTTCGAGGAAGCGCCACAGCGTGTGGCGCGAGACGCCGAACGCCTCGGCCGTGCGTGCGTGACCGTTGCGCTCGATGTGCGCGAGCAGGTAGTCGCCGATGGCGTCGGTCAGTTCCGGTTCCACGGTGGTACTCCGGCATCCGCCATTCAGAGTACATATGTTCTTTACGACCCGCATCCCCCTCGCGCAGAAAGGCCCCAAATCCGGAGTCAGTAGACAAGAACAAGCGCGTAAACATATAGTCGCTCGGGAGAGGGGCGGCCGAGGCCGGAAGTCGGATGGCTCGCAGCGACCTACCGTTCGGTAGTGAGTTCTCACCGGCCCAGATCGAGCTGGCGGTGCTGCTGGAGCTGGCTCACGAACACGCTAGTGATTGGCGTGCCTTCGAGGATGCCGTCCGCATCCGTTACTTCGCCGACCGTCCGACATCTGACGCCAACAAGCGGAAGTTGGCGAACAACACCAAGCTCTCGCTGCGAGCGTACGGCATCATCGGGACCGATGATGCGACGCTGACGCCGTTTGGGCGTTCGCTCTACGCCGTCAGGAGCAGCGAGGCCGAACTGTACGAAGCTCTCGCGCGGCACATCCTCAGAGAATGCCAAGGTGCGGCCTTCGTTCAGTGCATCATGGACATGCAGTCGGCCGGAGACCGCATCACGCTGATAAGCCTACGCCAACGCCTGGAGGCGACCGGCATCGTCGTGCCGCGCGGCGGCAAGCACATGAGCACGATGCGGTTGTGGCTTGAGCGGGCGGGTGTCTTCGTAACGAACTACCGGGTCGATCTGGGGCGCTTCGAGGAGATTCTGGGCGTCACCCCCGTGGAGATCGAAGTCCTCGCGACCTTCAGCTTGGAACAGCGAGCGTACCTCAAGGCGCTAGCCAATATCGGTGGCGGGGGGCCCCATCTCTCGAACGAAGTGGAGCAGCTCGCCGCAGCGGTCTACGGCGGTGACTTCAACGAGAAGAACCTGCCTAAGCAGGTGCTCTATCCGCTCCGTGACGCTGGGTACATCGCCCTTGAGCGCGGCACTGGCCAGGGCGGGCGAGGCGCGAAGCCGTTCTTGGTCACGGCAACTGACCGGCTAGACCTCGATATCATCGCGCCCCTGCTCGAGCAGATCGACCAACAGGTCATCCCCGATATTCGACCGCTGTTACGCAGGTCGCTGGCGGACATCCGGGCCGAGATCGATACGCCGGACGACCACCATCGGCGTGGGCTCGCGCTTGAGGCCTTGGCGTTCAAACTGATGCAGTCCATCGATCTCAAGTACGTCGGCACGCGTGTTCGCGGCAAAGACACGGGCGGAGCCGAGGTAGACCTGATCTTCGACAGCGACCGACTCGTCTTCTCGCGCTGGCAGATCCAATGCAAGAACACCAGGCGGGTGCGGCTCGACGACGTAGCGAAGGAGGTCGGCCTCACGCACTTTCTGAAGAGCAACGCGGTGCTCATCGTGACGACAGGCTCGATCAGCGACGATGCGAGGGCGTATGCGAACAGCATCATGCGCGACATGAACCTGTGCGTGGTGATGATAGATGGCTCCGATCTCGACGTGATCGAGCGCCGCCCCGCGGCCATCATCGACGTGCTGAACCGGGAGGCGAGGCACGCCATGCGCCTGAAGCGGTTGGAACTGTGAGGGACAAGGTGGGCGGCCCGGGAACCGGTTTCGAGACGTTCCACGAGACGCGACTCGGGTCTATCGTGCGCGGCGACAGCGTGGACGTGCTCGCGACGTACGACGACGAATCCGTTGATCTGATCATGACGAGTCCGCCCTTCGGACTGGTCCGCAAGAAGGACTACGGGAACGTCGATGCTGGCGACTACACCGAATGGTTCCGGCCGTTCGCCGAGCAGTTTCATCGTGTGCTCAAGCCGAGCGGCAGCTTGGTGATCGACATCGGGGGCGCTTGGAATAAGGGCTTTCCGACGCGGAGCCTATATCACTTCAAACTTCTGATTATGCTTTGCGAGGAGTACGGGTTTCATCTCGCCCAAGACTTCTACTGGTGGAATCCGGCCAAGCTGCCCACGCCAGCCGAATGGGTGACTGTGCGCCGGCTGCGGGTGAAGGACGCTATCAACACAGTATGGTGGCTCGCGAAAACGCCTTGGCCGAAGGCGAGCAACCGCCGCGTGCTACAGCCGTACAGCTCGAGCATGCGCAGTCTGCTCAATAGCGGCTTCACCCCTAGAAGACGACCGTCCGGCCATGACCTCGGCGATAGTTTTCGCGACAACGGAGCTGCGATCCCACCTAACCTGATCGCGATTCCAAACACCGAGAGCAACAGCTTCTACCTCCGCTACTGCGCGGAGCGGGGCCTGAAGCCACATCCGGCGCGGTTCCCGGCAGACCTACCCGAGTACTTCATCCGCATGCTGACCGAGCCAGGAGACCTCGTGCTGGATCCGTTCGCGGGCAGCTGCGTCACTGGGGAAGTCTGCGAGCGCACTGAGCGGCAGTGGCTCTGCATCGAGATATTGCCCGAGTATTGCGAAGCGGCCCTCGGGCGCTTCCTTCGGCCAGCGCACGAAACGGCGCGGCATTCCGCCGATCCAGAGCACCCGTCGAATTACTACCGGGTACCACGCCCCGGCATCTATTGGAACGGCCGCGACGGTAGCCCGCTCCCCGCTGACGGGGGCCGCAAGCGCGTCACCGCCAACAAGGATTCCGACCGCACCCGCTAGAGCCCATTCGCCGCAAGGAGGATATCGAGTGGCGGACAGGGCTACGATGCTGTCCTGCTACCGGCAGCCACTTGTTGTCGGTCGACACGTCGCTCCGCAGAATAGGGACGAACCCGCATCCAAGTAGCGGGCTGCTCCATACAGTCACTGCCAATGACGGGAGCCAACCCCATGAGCGACCTAGACCAACTCGAAGTGGCTGGCTACTACGATAGCCTTTCAGCCGTGTCCCGCTACATCAGGATGTACTACGGGCAGACGCTGCTTGGTAACGGAACCTGCTTTTTCGTGATGTCCGAAGATGGACCGGTGCTCGTCACGAACCGCCACAACTTCACCGGGCGCCACAATATCACCGGGCAGCCGCTGCACAAGCAAGGCGGCATCCCGGACCATGCGATCGTGACGATGCACGGTCCCCACGAAGTCCACTACCACATTGACCTAGTGGACCACGCGAACCCGGAAGCGCCTGCTTGGACCGAGCACCCGACGCTGGGGGCCAGGGCGGACATTGTCGCCCTGCCGGTCAAGGAGATGATGAACATCGTAGGGGAGATTAATAGCGTCTCATTGAAGGACGACTGGCATCGATGGGACGTCGGCAGCGAATTGCATGTCGTCGGCTACCCGTACGGTCAGATCGGCGGACCGTTCCCGATCTGGTCGAAGGGGTCTATCGCATCGGAACCCGACATAGACATCTCGGGCTTGCCCGTGTTCCTTATCGACTGTAGGTCGCGCCCCGGTCAGTCCGGTTCTCCTGTGTTCGCGCAGTTTCGTGCAGGAGCCGTGGTCGAGCACAAGGGACAGAACTGGCAAGCGAGAAGGCCTATGAATTACTTCGTCGGTGTCTACTCCGGCAGATTGCGCCCGGACTCAGACCTCGGGCTGGTGTGGAAGCGAAGTTGTATTGAGGAACTCGTGAACCACGCAGTAGCTCATGGGACGCAACACCAGATGGAACTGCGCCGCCACCGGTTCTCCGCTACTGGCCATAATGAGTTCAGCCTCGAGAATTACGTCCGCAATGACGTCGAGGAGTTCGAGTAGGAGTAGGCGGAGACGCCTGACTCATGGCAAGCCTGTCCGGGAGGGTCGGTCAAGAATGCGCGTGCTGAGCGCATACCAGACCGGCCAGGTGGACGGGCGCCACGAAGTCGTAGTGCTCAGTCGATCTGGATGAGGGCACACCCAGCGACGCGCTGCACGACGACCAGGCTGAGAGTGTTGGGGTCCGCAGCGGGGCGTCGTCCCCTGAGCGTGCAGTATGTCGAGGCCGGGATCTCGGGCCGATGCTTCCAGCGGTACAAGATCCAATTGATAGTGCCATCACGCGGAGGCGAAGACTCGAGGGATGGATTTGCGGTTCTACATTGACCCCCAGCCGGCGACCTTCACATCTACCGGCATGGGGTGCGCGAGGACGAGGGTTGAGGACGTGATGTCTTCACCTGCTGAGGACCTTGCCCGGGCAGCGCGACTCCCGGCTCGCTATCGGCCAAACGCTCGGAGGGCGCAACCTTCTAGTAGTGTATGTGCGTGACTCGGAGTCTGACGGCGCATTTGTGATCACCGCCTACGAGTTGTCCGAAAATGCTCTGAGGGCTTTCCGGCGGCGAAGGCGAAGGAGAAGCCGATGAGCGAGACGAAGCTCCGGTTCCCGCCCGGTTGGGACGAAGCGCGCGTCCAGGACGTAATTCGGCACTACGAATCGCAGACCGAGGACGAGTTGGCCCAGGAGATTGAAGCTGCATTCGACGAGATGTCGCCGGCGGTGGTAGCTGGAGCGCCCACATACACGTTTCTCGGCACAGTCTTGAGAGCAAATCAAGAGCCTGTGACCATCGCCCTCGTGCGAGAGGGCAATCTAGAACCGATTGTCGTTTCTTCCATGACGCTCGATGGGTCACTCTCGTTCGATGCTTCTATCCGGATAGTGGCTTCGCGTATAGAGGTCTCGGTTAGTACCGTGAGCGGCGGGAACCACTCGAGCGTAGGAAACTACGTTGACCGCTTGATCCGAGTCTTGCTAGATGTATACGGTTATGTTCAAGGTGGCTCGTATGATGTCTACATTAGCCATTACATTGATCACCGTACACTTGACTCAGAGAACTGGGTTAGGCCGTTCACGGTAGGGTCTCTTGACCTTCCGCAAGACGTGGGTGTCACTTTCGACAGCCTTCTGAGAATTGTGATGCTGGAGCCGTCCGATCGCCATGACGAGAGGCGGGTTCGATCCGTAGGTCAGCTCACCCAAGCCTTGGGAGACATTCGGGAGTCCATCCGAAATCCACACGACACGGCCCTTCATTGCTTCCGGGCCATCGAGAACATCCGACAATGCTACGTCGAACCGGGCGACGCGAGTGGCGATGCGAAGCCCTCGTGGAAGCGCATGAGAACCCAGCTTCGCATCGAGAGGTCGTGGATCGATGACATCGCGACGGCAAGGCATCTCCAGGCGCATGGCGATAGTCGCATGCTGTCTGGGGCGCAGCGCGAGGACTTCGTCAAGCGGGTCCGCGTGGTGGTAGACAGGTTCATCGCCTCCATGCAGAACGGCTTCGATCCGTTGTCCGATGAGTTCGAGGTGCTGACGTGAGTGATTGCCCATCGCCGTGTTGCGCCAAGCGGGTGGACACTACCGCAGTCTCACTGGGCAGACACGAGTCTCTCGACGTACTGCCGGAATCACCAGGCTAGCGAGTGTGACCTTTGACGCCGCGATACGTGGCGACCGCCCTGGTCGGCGCATGCCGTTCTTCCCCTACAGGGACACCGCCCACCGGAAAGTTCGCAGTACAGTACGTGTAGGTCCACCAGACTGGACAAAATCGAGAACCTTCACCCTGAGGTTCCGACTCGTAGAGT
>VXMU01000107.1 GCA_009840945.1 Chloroflexota bacterium
TTTGTATATGAGACTGGTGGGAGAGGGGGCCGGATCGAGGACCCTTAGCAGCGAGGAGCCCTCAGCCTTGCGGTCTGAAGCGATCGAGGCGGAACAACGAGATGTCGTGGGGTGTCTCTCCGCGCGTCGCGAGGTCGGCCATGATCTCGCCCACCACGCTGCAGAACTTGTAACCGTGCCCGGAGAACCCGGCCGCGACGAAAACATTGGGCGCGTCCGGGAGGGCGTCGATGATGAAGTGCCCGTCCGGCGTGTTCGTGAACATGCACGCCTTCATCGACAGCACCGGACCGTCGGCCTCCGGGAAGTAGCGCCCGAGGCCATCGCGCAGCAACGCCTCGTCCTCGTCGTCGCACTCGCGCCTGAGGTCGTCGGCCGTCGTGGTCTCGTCCTGGTGGTGGTAGCGACCGATCTTCAGCCCCGGAATCCCGAAGACCGGGAGCGCGTAGTACAGCCCTGCCTCGAAGTCCCCGATGACCACGGGGAACTCGCCCGCCCCGAAGATGCGAGGGTTCGAGGGCTGGAACCAGCCGAGTACCTGCCGCTCCGGCACGACCAGGTGATGCAGCGAGGGCAGCAGCGGGCCAGCCCAGGCGCCGCCGGTCACCACCAGCGCGCCCGCCTCGTACGACCCTCGCCGGGTCTCGACGCGCACACGGTCGCCGTCGCTGCTCCACTCCAGCACGGGCTCGCGCGCCCGCACCTCCGCGCCGCGTTCGAGCGCGCCGAAGACGTGGCTCACGATGCTCCGCTCGGCGAGCACGAACCCGCCGTCGGGCTGGTAGACGGCCATCGACCCGGCCGGGATGCGGACGCCGGGAAACCGCCCGCTCAGCTCGGCGCTGCTCAGCACCTCGTGCGCGAGGTCGTGCTCGACGCAGGACTGCAGCGAGCCGGCGAAGACCTCGCCGTCCTCGGGACCGGCGTCGACGCCGCCGGTGATGTAGAGCAGCTGCTCGCCGCTCGCCTCTTCCAGCTCGCGCCAGCGTTCGTAGGCGCGACGCAGCAGCGGGACGTACGAGGGGTCCTCGAAGTAGGCCATGCGGATGATGCGGTGCACGCCGTGCGAGGAGCCCATGTCGTGCGGGATGTCGAAGCGCTCGAGGCCGAGCACGCGCAGCCCGCGGCTCGCGAGCTCGTACACGGTGGCGGAGCCCATGCCGCCGACGCCCACGACGATCACGTCGTACGTACCCGTCGTGGTCATGGCTCCTGCCTTCCGCACGCGCGCCGCCAGGGACGCCCGCTCAGTATAGGAACGCCGGCCGCGCGGTCCGGCGGCGGCTGGCGCCGCCCGCCGCTATGCTCGCGAGGTCGCGGGCGCGAGTGCCGCCGCGGCGCGGGAACGGAGCGCCCCCCTGACCCCCAGCCAGCTCCGCACTTGGTCGACCTTCGCGGTCGTCGTCGTCGGGGCGGGCGTCCTGCTTGCGACGCTGACGCCCATCGACGGCGGCGAGGACGGCTGCCCCCTCGGGCTCCCGTGCCTCGCGTGGCACTTCGCCATCTTCGCCGCGCTCGGCGCGGTCATCGCCGCGCGGTACGCGACGAGCGACGCCGCCCGCCGCTCCCCGCAGCGCGTGCTGGGGATGGTCGTACTCGTCATCTGGGTCTTCGCCGCCGCGACGGAGATGGGGCAGGGCTGGGTCGAGGGCCGCGAGCCGCAGCTCATCGATTGGGTGGCGAACATGGCCGGGGCGGTCTGCGGCCTGCTGCTCGGCAGCGCCGCGCTGCGCCTGCTCTTCTTCGACCGCTAGCCGTCGCCCTCCGCAACGTCCGCGTAGACCCGCATCCCGTAGTCGTTGTAGCGCCGCTCGGGGGACAGCGAGGAGCGCGCGGTGACGCGCGTGACCTTCACGCGGTGCCGCCACGAGCCGCCTCGCGAGGCGCGGCGCACGCCGTCCTCGGGGCCTCGAGGGTCCTCGACGTCGGCGGGGTCGTAGGGCTTCCCGTACCAGTCCGAGCACCACTCGTGGACGTTCTCAGCCATGTGGTACAGCCCGAAACCGTTCGGCGGCGTGCTGCCGACGCGGTACGGGCGGTCCGTGCCCTGCGACCCCAGCGCGAAGCGGCCCTCGAGCCAGGGGTCGTCGCCCCACGGGAAGTGCGTCGCCACGTCGCCGCGCGCCGCGTACTCGCGCTCCGCCTCGGTCGGCAGGCGGCACGTCCGCCCCAGCAGTTCCCCGAGCCACTCGCAGTACGCATTCGCGTCGAACCACGAGACGCCGACCACCGGGCAGTCCGGCGCGTTGAAGCGCGGGTCGTCCCAGAAGCGCGGCTCCTCGTGCCCCGTCGCGTCGAGGAACACGCGATACTCGCTGTTCGTCACCGGCGTGACGGCGACCGCGAAGGCGTCGATGCGCACGTTGCGCTCGGGGAGCTCGTCGTCGCGCATCGGGGAGCCCATGCGGAAGCGGCCGCCGGGCAGCGTGACGAAGTGCGTCGCCTGCGGGCCCCCGGCGAGGAGGCGGTCTATGCGTGGGTCGTCGGGAGGGACAAGCGGCTCGGTCACGGGTTGATGCTAGCAGGGTGCGAAGAGTGCGATCACCCGGCACATATTGAGACTGTGACCAATACTACCTACGTGTTAGCCTTGCCGCCGGATTGAGCATCAGGCTCAGAAAGTGAGCGAGCGTGCCGCTCAAGATCCCCGACGTAGTGATCGAGCGCCTCCCCAACTACTACCGCCAGTTGACGGAGCTCCGCGCCGCCGGTGTGAGCACCGTGTCGTCGCAGGAGATCGGGGAAGCGCTGGACGTCACGCCCGCGCAGATCCGCAAGGACCTGTCCTACTTCGGGCGGTTCGGGAAGCAGGGCCGCGGCTACCCCGTCGACCGGCTCACCGAGGAGCTTGAGACGATCCTGGGGTTCAACCGCCGCTGGCGCGTCATGCTGGTCGGCAGCGGGGGCATCGCCCGCACCATCGCGTCCCTCAACGACGGGAGCTTCAGGCCCGCCGGGTTCGACATCGTCCGCGTCTACGACTCCGACCCGGCCCGTGTCGGCCGGACGGTCAACGGCAACCGCGTGCGCGACCTCGCACGCATCGACGCCGACATGCGCGACGACCCTATCGAGATCGCGATCCTCGCCACGCCGGGAGCGGTCGCCCAGGAGCTGACGGACGCGCTGGTGCAAGCGGGCGTGTGCTCGATCCTCAACTACACGAGCGTGGTGGTGCACACACCGCCGGGCGTCGAGGTTCGCCACGTCAATCCGGTGCTCGCGCTGCAGACCCTCACCTACCACCTCGCCAACCCGGCCGACCCGATGGCGACACGCTAGCCGCCGGACGCCCCGGCCCACTGGTGCTACGGCGAGTCGGCGATGAGTGACTCCTCTTCCGTCGGAATGCTGCGCGCGATCACGTCGAAGTAGTCGAGCGCCGCGCCCGCCCCCTTCGCCACGCACCGGTCCGGCTCGTCGGCGATGTGGATGGGCACCCCGATCTGGTCCAGCAACAACGCATCGAGGTGGCGCAGCCGCGCGCCGCCGCCCGTGAGCACGATGCCGTGGTCGATGACGTCGGCTGCCAGCTCCGGCGGGGTGCGCTCCAGTACCGAGCGGACCGTCTGCACGATCGCGCCGAGTTGCTCCTGGATCGCGAGCGTCACCTCCGAGGCCTGCACCGTGATGGTGCGTGGCAGCCCCGTGATCTGGTCGCGACCGCGCACGCGCGTGGTCTGGTCCGGCTCCTCCGGCAGGGCAGAGCCGATCGCGATCTTGAGCTCCTCGGCCGTACGCTCGCCGACAATGAGGTTGTGGCGGCGGCGGATGTGGAGCGCGATCGCGTCGTTAAGCCGGTCGCCCGCCACGCGCACCGAGTCCGCGGCGACGATCCCGAACATCGAGATCACGGCCGCCTCGGTCCGCCCGCCGCCGATGTTGAGCACCATGTGCCCGCGCGGCGAGCCCACCGGGATCTCGGCGCCGATCGCCGCCGCGAGCGGCTCCGGGATGAGGTGCGCCGGACGGCGCGCGCCCGCAGCCTCGGCCGCGTCGCGCACCGCGCGCTGCTCGACGCGCGTGACGCCGAAGGGCGTCGAGACCATGACCTCGGGGCGGATGATGCGCAGGCGTCCCATCACCTCACCGATGAGGTAGCGCAGCAGCGCTTCGGTGATCAGGTAGTCGGCGATCGCGCCGTCGCGCATGGGCCGGATGACCTGGATGGTGCCCGGCTGGCGCCCGATCATCTCGTAGGCCTGGTCGCCGACGGCGATCACGGTGTTGTCGCGCTCGGCGAGCGCCACCACCGCGGGCTCCTCAAGCACGATCCCCCGGCCGCGCTCGAAGACCAGCACGCGTGCCGTACCGAGGTCGATGCCGAGCCGCTTGGTGACCATGTGATTACCCGCGTAGTCCCCGGTGGCTACCTTAGCGGGCGTGTACCTCCGCGCCCAGCGCCTCGAGGCGTTCCTCGATGCGCGGATAGCCGCGCTTGAGATGCACGATGTCCCGCACCACCGTCTCGCCCTCGGCCGCCAGGCCCGCGATCACCACCGCCGCGGCCGCGCGCACGTCCAGCGCGCGCACTGGGCTGCCGACGAGTCGCGTGGCGCCCTCGATGATCACCGACTGCCCGCCGGTCGTGATGCGCCCGCCCATCGTGCGCAGCTCGCCCACGTACAGGAGGCGGTTCTCGAAGACGCGCTCGTGGATGATCGAGATGCCCTCCGCCTGTGTCAGCGCGGCCGCCATCGGCGCGTGCAGGTCCGTCGGGAAACCGGGGTACGGCACGGCCTGTAGCTGCACGGCGCGCAACGGGCCGTCGACGCAAGCGCGCACCGAGTGATCGCTCACTTCGACGCGCGCGCCGGCTTCGCGCAGCTTCGTGAGCAGCGAGTCCATGTGTGTGGGCTCCGCGCCCTCCAGCTCGACGTCGCCGCCGGTCGCGAGACCGGCGAGGAGGAACGTGCCACCCTCGATGCGGTCGGGGATGATGCTGAACTCCGTGCCGTGCAGCGACTCCACGCCGCCGACGGTGATGCGGTTGCTGCCGTGGCCGGAGACGCGCGCGCCCATCGCGTTGAGCAGGTCGCCGGCCATCTCGACCTCGGGCTCCGCGGCCGCGTTCACGATCGTCGTCGTGCCGCGCGCGAGCGTGGCTGCGAACAGCACGTTCACTGTGCCGAGCACGCTCGGGTAGTCGAGGAACACCCGCGAGCCCTCCAGCCGGGGGGCGCGCGCGACGAAGTTCTGGCCCTCGCGCGCCACGTCCGCGCCCAGCGCCCGGAAGCCCGTGAGGTGCACGTCGACCGGGCGCACGCCGATGGCGTCGCCGCCGGGTGAGGGGCACCCCGCCTCGCCGAAGCGCGCGAGCAGCGGCCCCATCACCAGGAACGAGGCGCGCAGCGCCACGACGCGCTCGGGCGCCGCGACGGTCTCCGTGACCCCGCTCGCGTCGAGCGTGACGTCGCCGCCCTCGATGGTGACCTCGCCGCCGAGGGACTCGATGAGCCGCCCCATCTCGCCGATGTCCCGGATCTCGGGCACGTTGTGGAGCCGGACGGGTTCGGCGGTGAGGAGGGCGGCGGCGAGGGCGTAGAGGGCGGCGTTCTTCGAGCCAGACGCCCGCAGGCGACCGCGCAGGGGCCGTCCGCCGACGATGGCCAACTGCTCTTGCTGGCTCATGGCGTCCGTATCACCCGCCGCGGTGCGTCACCGCCGCGAGGCCCGACGGCGCGGCAAGCCGCGCTCGCGATGCCTCGCGCCCCCAGTGTATGCGAAGTGGACCCAGCGCGGAGCGGCCGGGCCGAGCAGCGCGCGGCGACGGCGCTACATGCCCCGGTACTTGCGGTAGATGCGGATCCGCGCCTGCGCCCGCAGCAGCGCGCGGCGTGCGCGCGCCATGTCGAGCGCCTCTTCCAGCGTGTAGCGGCCCTCGACGCGCTCGGCGGCGCGCTCGCGGGCGGCCTCGGCCCGCGCCTCGTCGATCTCGTCGATGCTCTCGGCGGCGTCGGCGAGGACGGTGACCTGGTCGCGCAGGATCTGGATGAAGCCGCCGTGCACCACCATCGGGTCGCGGTCGCCGCCTGCGACGGCGACCATCTCGCCGATGTCGAGGCTGGCCATGAGCGCGGCGTGACCGGGCAGGAGCGTGATCTGGCCCTCGGTGGTGGGCACGATCAGCCGCTGCACGTCGTCGCGCGTGCTGACCTCGCGCTCAGCCGTGACGATCGAGACGTTCAGCGGCATCTGCGCCTACTCCTCGGCCATGGTGCGGGCCTTCTCGACGGCCTCGTCGATGTTCCCGACCATGTAGAACGCGTTCTCCGGCAGGTCGTCGTGCCGGCCTTCGAGGATCTCCGTGAAGCCCCGCACCGTCTCCTCGACGGGCACGTAGCGGCCCTCGAAGCCCGTGAACTGCTCGGCGACGAAGAACGGCTGCGTGAGGAAGCGCTGGATGCGGCGCGCCCGGTTCACGGCCTGCCGGTCCTCGTCCGTCAGCTCCTCGATGCCGAGGATGGCGATGATGTCCTGGAGGTCCTTGTAGCGCTGCAGCGTGCGCAACACGCCGGCTGCGGCGTCGTAGTGCGCATCCCCAACCACGTTGGCGTCCAGGATGCGGCTGAACGAGGTCAGCGGGTCCATCGCCGGGTACAGCCCCTGCTCGGCGAGTGAGCGCTCCAGCGCCACGACCGCGTCGAGGTGGCCGAACGTCGTCGCCACGCCCGGGTCGGTGTAGTCGTCGGCGGGGACGTAGATCGCCTGGAACGAGGTGATCGAGCCCTTGTTCGTCGAGGTGATGCGCTCCTCGAGCTCACCGACTTCCGTGCCCAGCGTCGGCTGGTAGCCGACGGCCGACGGCATGCGGCCCAGCAGCGCCGAGACTTCCATGCCGGCGAGGGTGTAGCGGTAGATGTTGTCCACGAAGAGCAGCACGTCGCGGTTCTCGTCGTCGCGGAAGTACTCGGCCATCGTCAGGCCGGTCAGCGCGATGCGGAGGCGCACGCCGGGCGGCTCGTTCATCTGGCCGAAGACCAGCGCCGTCTTGTCCAGGACGCCGGACTCCTCCATCTCGTGCCAGAGGTCGTTGCCCTCGCGCGAGCGCT
>VXMU01000100.1 GCA_009840945.1 Chloroflexota bacterium
CCGCCACGCCGCTGCCGACACCCGCGCCTCGAACCCCCACCCCCACGCCGGAGCCGCCCGGCGTGCGGCCGGAGATCGAGGTCGTCGGGCTGGGGCGCTGGTTCAACTCGGAGCCGTTCACCATCGGCCAGCAGCTCTCGCGCGGGAACGTGGTGCTCATCGACTTCTGGACGTACAGCTGCATCAACTGCGTGCGGACCCTGCCGTACCTGCGTGACTGGCACAACAAGTACGCCGAGCACGGCCTCGTGATCCTCGGCGTGCACCGCCCCGAGTTCGACTTCGAGCACAGCGCCGCGAACGTCGAGGCCGCCATCGAGCGCCTCGAGGTGACGTGGCCGGTGGCGCAGGACAACGACTCGCGCACCTGGCGCGCGTTCAACAACCGCTACTGGCCGGCCAAGTACCTCTTCGACACCACCGGCGAGATCGTCCACACCCGCTTCGGCGAGGGGGCCTACCTCCAGTTCGAGGAGGCGATCCGCGCCGCGCTCACGCGCGCCGGCAGCGATGTCAGCGACATCCCGCTCGGGCAGGGTGACCAGGCCCGGGACGCAGAAGACCGCCGTCGACAAACGCGCGAGCTCTACGGCGGCTACTGGCGCATCCGCGGGAGCTACGCCGCGCAGGACGAGTACTACCTCGGAACAGACCGCGAGGTGGAGTACCAGGACATCGACGACCCGTCGGAGCGGGTACACGACAAGTGGTACGTGCACGGGCTGTGGCGCAACGAGCGCGAGGCGATGGTCCACGCGCGCGAGACCTCGGACCTGGAGGACTACTTCGCGTTCCTGTTCCGCGCCCGCAGCGTGAACGTGGTGCTCGAACCGCCGCCGGGCCAGTCGTACGACGTCTACATCACGATCGACGGCAGGCCGCTGAGCGCCGAAGAGGCGGGCTCGGACGTGCTGTTTGACGCCGAGGGCAACAGCCTGATCCGCGTAGACGAGCCGCGCCACTACGCCATCGTCGAGCTACCGGAATTCGGCGAGCACGACCTGCGGCTCGCCTCGAACTCCGACCAGTTCGGCGTCTACGCGCTCACCTTCGGCAGCTACCTGGAGGGGCCATGATCCAGCTACCGACCAGCGCCGCAGCCGCGCGCCGGGCCGCGCTCGGCTCGCTCCTCGCCGCCGCGCTCGCCGTCGCCCTCGCGTGTGGGAAGGGCGACGACGCCACCGAGCCCGACGAGCCGGCGAGCGGCGCCACGGCGCCCGCAGCCACCCAGACCGCCGCCCGCGCCACCGCAACCGCCGAGGCCTCCACGGACGCCGCCGACGCCGCGACCAGCGACGACGACGGCCCCGCTCCTCGCGCGATGGCTGCTGGCGACGCCGGGTTCGACAGCGGCTACCCGCGCTACGTGGACGAGGAGGCCGGGCTCACGGTGGTGGTCGGCACGCCGGACCTCGGCGTGGGCTCGCAGCGCGTGGCGTTCGTGATGAGCGACGACCTCGGGCTGGTGAAGCTCCCGATCGTAAGCGTGACCGCGCAGTTCCAGGACGACGCCGAGCCCGGCGACCCGGCAATCGCGAGGTACTACGACTTCCCGGAGGGCATCCGCGGCCTCCACGTCACGCAGCTCGACTTCGACCGCGCGGGCCAGTGGATCCTCGATGTCTCGTACCCGCTCCCGGACGGCTCGACGGGCGGCACGAGCTTCCCGGTGCAGGTCGCCGAGCAGACGCACGCGCCGGACGTCGGCGACGTGGTACCGGCCAGCGCCAACCGCACGCTCGCCGACGTCGCGACGGTGTACGAGCTTTCGACCGGCGCCGAGCCCGACCCGAAGCTCTACGAGCAGACCATCGCCGAGGCGCTGGAGGAGGGCCGCCCGCTGGTGGTGGTCTTCGCGAGCCCCGGCTTCTGCACCAACGCGCTCTGCGGGCCGCAGGCCGAGGTGCTCAGCATCCTGCGCGAGCGCTACTCCGACGACGCGAACTTCATCCACGTCGACCTCTACGAGAACCCCGAGGAGATCCGCACGCAGGGCCTCGACATCGCGATCGAGACGCCGCTGCTCATGGAGTGGGGGCTGGAGACGGCCGAGTGGACGTTCATCATCGACGCCGACGGCATCGTCACCCACCGCTTCGAGGCGTTCGTCGCGGAGTCCGAGCTGGAGCCCGCGCTGCTCGAGGTCATCGGGCGGTCGTAGCCGCACTAGGACATCGCGCGGGCAGCGCTCCGCGCTACGTCCCCTCGAAGGTCGCGCGGACGTCGGCGACGGCCTGCGCGGCGGCGATGATGGTGATGCGGTCGCCCTCGGCCAGCCGCGTGTTGCCGCGCGGAATCAGCGTGGCGCCCTCGTGCCGGACGGCGACGACCACGGCGTCCTCGGTGAGCTCCACGTCGGCGAGGGCGCGCCCGTCGAGCCCGCTCTCGGGAGTGACCCGCAACTCCAGGTAGCGCACGTCGTCGCTCTGCCGGACGGAGCGCAGCCGCTGCCGCCGCGCGCGCGAGGCGCGCCGGTCCACCGCCTCCGCGTAGGTGCGCAGGATACCGGGGCGGCGCAGCAGGCCGACCGGCCGCCACGGGTCGTCGCGCTCGACCACCGGCAGCGCGCGCAGGCGCTGCGAGGTGAAGATGTTGAGCGCCTCGTGCAGGGTTTGGTCCGGGTAGACCGTGCGTACCTCGGCGGTGCAGATCTCGGACGCCGTCGCCCGCGTGTCCGCGCGCGCGAGCGCTTCGCTGACGTCCGCGCCGGTGATGACCCCGTAGATCTCGCCCTCGCCGGTGACGACGAGCCCGATCGGGTCCGCGTCGCCCTCGAATGCCAGCGCGATCTCGTCGACGGTGGCGTCGGGGCCGAACGCCTCCACCATGGGCGTCATGGCGTCGGAGACGCGTAGCTGCGACATCACGTCCGCGGCCTGCTCCGCCTCCTCGTCGATGGGGACGCCGAGGCGTTCCGCCTTGATCGTGTAGATCGTGCCGCGGCTGAGGAGCTGCGAGACCACGGTGGCGATCGCGACCGAGATCAGCAGCGGCACCATCAGCTCGTAGTCGCCAGTCATCTCCACGAGGATCAGCGTCGAAGTGATCGGCGCGCGCGAGACGGCGGCAAACGCCGCGGCCATGCCCACCGTCGCGTAGGTGCCCGAGTGGTCCACGAGGCCGGGGACGACGAGTACCAGCACCTCCTCGAAGGCCCCACCGACCATCGCCCCGATGAACAGCGACGGGAAGAACACGCCACCGCTGCCGCCGCTCCCGGCGGTAATCGAGGTGGCCGCCATCTTCAGCACCACCAGGAGCAGCAGCACCTCGATGGCGCCCTGGCCCGTGAGCACCTCGTCGCGCGCGGTCTCGCGGATGCCGAGGATGCTGCCGTCGATCAACCCGAGCGCGCCGACGAGCGCGCCCCCGAGGGCCGGGAGCAGCCATCCCGGGACCGTCGTGAGCCGCGCGAACCCGTCCTCGAACAGGTAGAAGGCGCGGATGAACATCACGCCCGCGATCCCGCACAGCACGCCCAGCACGGCGAAGAGCGGGACCTCCTCGACGCTGTTGAGGTGCTGATGCGTCGGCACGGGGATGGCGAGCTCGTCGCCGCGCAGCAGGATCGCCGTCACCGTTGCGACGATCGAGGCGAGCACCACGATGCTGAAGTTGCGCGTCGTGAAGCGCCGCAGCAGCACCTCGAGCGCGAAGAAGACACCGGCGATGGGCGCGTTGAACGTGCCCGCGACGCCGCCCGCCGCGCCCGCCGCGGCGAGGAGCCGGACCGTCTGGCTGTTGAGCTGCAGCGTCCGGCCGGCCAGCGAGCCAAACGCCGCACCGAGGTAGACGACGGGGCCCTGCCGCCCCGCGGCGCCGCCTGACCCGATCGTGAGCGTGGCGGCGACGATTTTCACCAGCCCGCTCGCCGCCGGGATGTGCCCGTCCCGGGTGTCGAGCGCGATCATCACCTCCGGCACCGCGTGGCCACGCGCCCACGGGGCGATGAACACGATGATCGGTCCCACCAGCAGGCCGCCGAGCGCGGGGATCAGGATCAGCCGCGCGTCCGGGAGGCCGGACAGCCAGTCGTCCTTGAGCACGTCGAAGAAGAACGCGTCGGCCAGCTCGAGGATGTAGGCGAACCCCACGGCGCCGAGCCCGGCGCCGAGTCCCACCACCGCCGCGAGCACCATCGGCCCGCCGCTGCGCGAACGCTCGACGCGGCGGGTTAGGAATGCGCGGAACCGTCGCGCGGCGAGCGGGGCCTCGGGAGTGATGCGCACCACGGCCCTCGATACTACCGGCGCGGCCGCTCAGTCGCCGCCCTCGCGGCGGCCGGCAGTACCCGGGCTTCTCCAGCCCGCGGGGAATCCGTGAACCGGTGGACTGGCATTTTCGTGGCGGAGATCCCATACTGGCCACGATGTGTGCCACACATCCGTTGCCGACACGGCCGTATCACATATGAACTGGCTGTCTCGCGAAGTGGCTGCATCACGCATGCAATGGCTCACCGCCCTCGCTCTCGTCGTGGCGATCCTTGCCGGTGGCTCGATCGCGCTCGCCCAGGAGCAGCACGCTCCGGCCGTGGAAGTGCGCGTCTGGGAGGACGTGAACAACCCGTCGAGGAACTACATCAGCGTCCGCGTGCCCGGTGGGAGCTGGCACGCCCACTCCCACGCCGACGCCGACGCCTACGTCGACGCCTACGCCCACGCCGACGCCGACACCCGCCCCGAGGCCGACGCCCGAGCCGGAAACCGAGGAGTGCCTGCCGTACCAGCTGTGGATCAACGGCGAGTATAGGGGCGGCCAGGAGGTGCCCTTCGAGCCGGAGGACGAGGCGATCTTCGAAGCGGTGTACCCCGGACAGTGGGAGACGCGCGAGGTCGAATGCCCCGCGTCCGGCACTCCGCCCTCCGCTGACCAGCCCGTCTCCACACCAACCCCCGCACCCACACCCGAACGGACACCCGCACCCACACCCGAGCCGACACCCGCACCCACACCCGAGCCGACGCCCGAGGCCACGCCCGAACCGACGCCCGAGGCCACGCCCGAGCCGACGCCCGCGCCCACGCCCACAGCCACATCCGAACCGGAGGTCGAGGACTGTGTGCCGTACCAGCTCTGGATCAACGGCGAGTACAGGGGCGGTCAGGAGATCCCGTTCGAGGCGGAGGACCTCGCCATCTTCGAACGGCTCTACCCCGGACAGTGGGAGATCCGGGTGGTCAGCTGTCCCTGAGCCGGCGTGAGATCGCCGCTGCCATCCGTGAGCCGGCCCCTGACCCGATGCCCTCGCCCTCTGCCTGGTTGGCCCACGCCTCCGATCCCCTCGCCCCCCGACTGCGGGGGAGAGGGCGAGGGTGAGGGGGTCTGGCCGGGGTGCAAGCACGCCGCGAGGAGCCCGTCGGACCCTCACCCCCCGCCCTCTCCCGCAGTGCGGGAGAGGGAGCCGGATCCGCGCCGCTGTAGCCTTGCCTCGTACGCCGCACTCACCACGTAGTGCGACGAACGCGAGGGCTCCATGACCACCACAAGCGAGGGCGCGGCACGGGACGGAGGCGGCATGCTCGCCTCGTTCCGCGCGCCCGGGTTCCTGCGCGTGTGGTTCGGGGCGGTGCTCTTCGCGCTCGGCGTCTGGATGGAGCGGCTCGCAGTCGGGTGGTTCGTGCTCGACGTGACCGGCTCGGTCTTCCTCGCCGCGCTCTCGCTCGGCATCCGCTCGATCCCCAACCTCATCCTCGGCCCCGTCGGCGGCGCGGTCTCCGACCGCCTGCCCCGAGGGCGCGTGCTGGCGGTGACGGCGCTCGTCCGCGCCGTCGCGGCGGCGCTGATGGCGCTCGTCGTGCTCATCGACGCCGCGACGGTGCCGCTGCTGCTCGCGCTGGTCTTCGTGACGGCGGCGACGCTGGCGTTCCACAACACCTCGCTGCAGCCGCTGCAGGCCGAGCTGGCGGGACCGGAGCGCCTCGGGACCGCGATCAGCCTGACCTCGCTCGGTCAGCGCTCCATCGGCGCGGCGGGCGCGCTCGGCGGAGGGGTGCTGATCGGCTCGCTCGGCCCCGCGCCGACGTTCCTCGTCGCGGCCGTCCCGCTGGCGTTCGCCGCGCTGGTCTTCGCCCGCGTCCCGGCGCCGCCGAGGTCGAGCGAGACGCGCCCGCATCTCGCGCGCGACGTGCTGGACGGCCTGCGCCTGCTGGCGCGCACGCCGGCCATCCGGCTGCTGCTCGGGATGATGATCGTGATCGAGATCCTCGGCTTCTCGTTCGCCAGCCTGCTGCCTGCGGTCGCCGAGCGGGTGCTCGACGTGGGACCGGAGCGCCTCGGCGTGCTGACCGCGGCCGTCTCGGTCGGGGCGATGTTCGGGACGGCGCTGCTGGTGGTGACGGCGGACCGGCTGCCGCGCGGGCTGATGCTGGTCGCGGTGTTCGCGACCTTCGGCGTGCTGGTGGTGGTGCTCGGTAACTCGGAGCTGTTCTGGCTCTCCGTCGCCGCCACCGCGGGCATCGGCGCCTCGGCCGCGATGGTCGACGCGCTCGAGTGGATCATGCTGCAGGCGAGCGTGCACGACGAGGTGCGCGGGCGCGCCCTCGGCGGGTGGAACTTCGCGATCGGGTGGGGCTGGCTCGGCCCGCTCGGCATCGGCGCGCTCGCCGACGCGACGAGCGTGCCGCAGGCGCTGACGCTGAGCGGGACGCTGCTCGTGGTCTTCGCGTTCTTCGCGCTCGCCGCGTCCCGGACGCTGCGGGAGCGGTGAGCTACGCGCCGATCCTCGACGGCCACCAGTTCCAGCGCCCGAACATCGCGACCAGCGACGGCACGATCAGCGTGCGCGTGATGAACGTGTCCATCAGCACGCCGACCGCGACCGCGAAGCCGAGCTGCAGCAGGTCCTGCAGCGGCAGCGTCATCAGCGCCGAGAACGTGCCCGCGAGGATGAGCCCGGCCGAGGTGATCACGGGGCCGGTGCGGGCAAGCGCGTGGCGGGTCGCCTCGGCGAGCGGCGCCGTACGGGCCTCCTCGCGGATCCGCGACATCAGGTAGATGTTGTAGTCGACGCTGAGCGCGTTGAGGAA
>VXMU01000002.1 GCA_009840945.1 Chloroflexota bacterium
GGTCCATGATCTCGTAGGTCTCGCGCAGCTTGAGCACGCCGTCCTGGTGGATGCCGGAGGAGTGCCGGAACGCGTTGCGCCCCACCACCGCCTTGTTGGACTGCACGGCCATCCCCGAGACGCGCTCGACGATGCGGCTGGCGCGGTAGAGCTCGTCGGTCTTCACGTCGGTGTGGACGTGGCCGAAGTCGCCGCGCGTGCTGATCGCCATGATCACCTCTTCGATCGAGGTGTTCCCGGCGCGCTCGCCGATGCCGTTGATGGCGCCCTCGACCTGCCGTGCGCCGTTGAGCACGCCCGACAGCGAGTTCGCCGTCGCCATGCCGAGGTCGTTGTGGCAGTGCACGGAGATACGCGCCCGGTCGATGTCCGGGACGTTGGCGCGCACCGCGGCGATGAGCTCGCCGAACTCCTGCGGCAAGGCGTAGCCGACGGTGTCCGGAATGTTGACCGTGGTCGCGCCCTCCTCGATGGCGGCCTGCAGGAGCTGGTACACGAACTCGCGGTCGGAGCGCGTGGCGTCCATGGGCGAGAACTCGACGTCCTCGCAGTAGCTCTTGGCGCGGGCGACGGCGGCACGCGCCATCTCCATCACGTCCTCGCGGTTCTTGCGGAGCTGGTGCGCCATGTGGATCTCGCTGGCCGAGATGAAGACGTGGATGCGCGGCGTCTCCGCCTGCGCGACCGCGTTCCAGCACGAGTCGACGTCGTCGAAGTTCGCGCGGGCGAGCCCGGCGATGATGGGGCCCCGCACCTCGCGCGCGATCAGCGAGACGGCCTCGAAGTCGCCGGGCGAGGAGAACGGGAATCCCGCCTCGATGATGTCGACGTTGAGGCGCGCGAGCTGTCGCGCGACCTCGAGCTTGTCCTCGATGGTGAAGCCGACGCCCGCGGACTGCTCGCCGTCGCGGAGCGTCGTATCGAATATGTAGACCTTGTCGCTGTCACTCATGTGTCGTTCGTCCTGTGTTGCGCCCTCGCCTCGGTGGTTCCGATCCGGCCCTCCACCCGCTCACGCGGCAGAGGGCCCCATAAGCACGAGCGCTAGCCGGAGCTGGTCGCGGCACGCATGGGTGATACGACGCGGGCGCACCTCCAGCAGTGGTGCGCCCGTAACCGACACGCTCTCCCCCTCGCTGCGTACAGCGACGGCGCATGCGCCTTCCGCGCGGCGGGAGCGTGCGGTGGTGGTCACGTTCAGGACTGTCCCAGCCAGGCCATCATCGCACGCACTTCCTTGCCGACCTCCTCGACGGGGTGCTCCGCGTTGAGGCGGCGCAGCGCGAGGAAGCGCGGGCGGCCGGCCTGGTTCTCGGCGATCCACTCCTGCGCGAACTGCCCGTTGCGGATCTCGCCGAGGATCTCGCGCATGCGGTCCTTCACGCTGTCGTCGATGACGCGCGGGCCGCGGGTGTAGTCGCCGAACTCGGCGGTGTCGCTGATCGAGTAGCGCATGTACTCCATGCCCCCCTCGTACAGCAGGTCCACGATGAGCTTGAGCTCGTGGAAGGTCTCGAAGTAGGCGGACTCGGGCTGGTACCCGGCCTCGACCAGCGTCTCGTACGCGGCCTTGATCAGCGAGGTGATCCCGCCGCAGAGGATGACCTGCTCGCCGAAGAGGTCCGTCTCCGTCTCCTCCAGGAACGTTGTCTGGAGGATCCCGGCGCGCGTGCTGCCGATGCCCTTGCCGTAGGCGAGCGCGACCTGCAGGGCTGACTCGCTCGCGTCCTGGTGGACGGCGACGAGCGCCGGCACGCCGATGCCGTTCGTGTACTCGCGCCGCACGAGGTGCCCGGGGCCCTTCGGCGCGATCATCGTCACGTCGACGTCCTCGGGGGCCTGGATCTGGTTGAAGTGCACGTTGAAGCCGTGCGCGAACATCAACGTCTTGCCGCCGATGTGCGGGGCGACGTGGTCCTCGTAGACCTGCCGCTGCACCTGGTCCGGCACGAGCATCATGATCACGTCGGCGTCGCGCGCCACGTCGACGACGCTGCCCACTTGCAGGCCGTCGTCCTGGGCCTTCTCCCACGAGGGGGAGCCGGGGTAGAGCCCGACGGCCACCCGCAGGCCGGAGTCGTGCAGGTTCAGCGCGTGCGCGTGCCCCTGCGAGCCGTAGCCGATGACCCCGATGGTCTTGCCCTCGAGCAGTCCGAGGTCGGCGTCTTCGTCGTAGTAGATCCTGGCCACGCGATTCGCTCCCCTTCCACCGGCCATCCCGGCCGGGGTCGTGTTAGTCGCTGACGTACGGCAGCTCGCCCTCGACCCGCCGTCCCAGTTGCCGGTGGAAGCGCAGGACGTCCTCGGGCTCGGTGGCGTGCATCGCCGTCGTGGTCTCACCCCGCAGCATCGCGATGCGTCCGGTGCGGGTCATCTCCAGCACCCCGTAGGGCTCGAGGTTCTCCAGCAGCGAGTCGAGCTGCCGCTCGTCCGCCACCATCTGGATGATCAGGCTCCCCGGCGAGACGTCGACGGCGCGCGCGCGGAAGATGTCGACCAGGTCCAGCACCTCGCGGCGCTGCTCCGTGGTGCACGCGACCTTGATCAGCGCGAGCTCGCGGCTCACCGCGTCCTCGTGCGTGAGGTCGGACACCGAGATTACGTCGATCAGCTTGCCGAGCTGCTTCTGCACCTGGTCGACGATGCCGTTCTCGCTCTCGACGACGATCGTCATGCGCGAGATGCCCGTCTCCTCTGTCGTCCCGACGGCGAGCGAGTCGATGTTGAAGCCGCGGCGGCGGAACAGCGACGCGACGCGGTTGAGGACGCCGGGGCGGTCCTCGACGAGCGCGACGACGGTGTGCTTGACGGACTGCGACTGCTCGGTGGTCACGAGGTCACCTCGGACGCCGTCTCCGGCTCGGGCGCCTCGACCGTCTCGGACAGCGCGGCGCCGGCCGGGACCATCGGCCACACATTGGACTCGGCCTCGACCTGGAAGTCGAGCAGGACCGGGCCATTGTGGGCGTTGGCCTCCTCGATGGCGGCGTCCACCTCGTCCTTCTCGGTGACGCGGATGGCCTTGATGCCGTAGGCGTCGGCGAGCTTCACGAAGTCGGGCTGGCTCATCGCGACGGAGACGTAGTTGTCCTCGTAGAACAGCTCTTGCCACTGGCGGACCATGCCGAGGAAGCCGTTGTTGATGACGGCGAGCTTCACCGGGAGCTGCTCGTCCACCATCGTGGCGATCTCCTGCAGGGTCATCTGGAAGCCGCCGTCGCCGCAGATCGACCACACCGTGCGGTCGGGGGTGGCGACCTGCGCGCCCATCGCGGCGGGCACCTCGAACCCCATCGTGCCGAGGCCGCCCGAGGTGATCAGCTGGTGCGGGCGGGTCACGCGGAGGTGCTGGGCCGCCCACATCTGGTGCTGGCCCACGCCGGTCACGATCACCGTCTCGTCGTCGTTGAGGTCGGAGATGCGCTTGATCACGTGCTGCGTGGTCAGCTCCGGCCCGCTCGGGATCGCCATCGAGCGCGCGTGTGCGTCGCGCTCCTCGTCGATCCAGCGGATCCAGTCCATGTGCGAGCGCGCGCGCACGGCCGAGGTGAGCTGCGGCAGCACCTGCTTCACGTCGCCGAGGATCGGGACCGCCGTCGGCAGGTTCTTGCCGTGCTCACCCGGGTCGATGTCGACGTGGATGAGCTTGGCGTGGTGGTTGAAGTCGTTGAAGCGGCCGATCGCACGGTCGTCCATGCGGTTGCCGATGCCGATCACGACGTCGGCGTTCGAGGCGGCCATGTTCGCCTCGTACGAGCCGTGCATGCCCATCATCCCGTACGACAGGACGTGGGTGCGCGGGATGCTGCCCAGACCGAGCAGCGTGTTCAACACCGGGACGCCGCTGTGCTCGGCGAAGGCGAGGAGCTCCTCGTGTGCGTCGCCGAGGATCACGCCGTGGCCGGCGATGATCAGCGGGCGCTCGGCCTCGTCGATGAGCTTCGCGGCGGCGTCGATGTCGTCCTGCGGCGCAGCGCCGGGGATGTCGTAGCCGCGGACGGAGATCTCCCCGGGCCACTCGAACTCGGCCTCGTCGGTGAAGACGTCCTTGGGGATGTCGATGTGGACGGGGCCGGGGCGTCCGGTGGTGGCGAGGTAGGCGGCCTCGGCGAAGGTGTAGGCGAGGTTCTCGGTGCGCATCACGAGGTAGTTGTGCTTCACGCACGGCTCCATGATGCCGGTGGCGTCGGCCTCCTGGAAGCCGTCCTTGCCGATCAGGTTGCGGGCGACGTTGCCCGTGATGAACAGAGTCGGCACCGAGTCCATCATCGCGTTCTGGACGGCCGTCACGAGGTTCGTCGCGCCGGGGCCGGAGGTGGCGAGTGCGCAGCCGAGGCGGCCCGAGGCGCGGGCGTAGCCGTCGGCGGCGTGGCCGCCGCCCTGCTCGTGGCGGACCAGGATGTGCCTGATCTCGGGGTGCGCGGGGAAGCGGTCGTAGAGGGGGAGGACGACCCCGCCGGGGTAGCCGAATACGGTGTCGATGCCGATGCGCTTCAGACACTCGAGGACGATGTCGGCGCCGCTCATCTTCATGGGAGATCCTGCCTGTTCCGTATCCGCTGGGTGGTCGCTGGTGGTTGTCGGTGGATGGTGGTTGCTTGCGCAACGAAGCGAGCCCGACACGCGGGCTGATGGCGGCGCTGCGGGTATGGGCAGCGCCGCCTAGCGCAGTACGAGAACGAGAACGAGCAGGCGCAGCGACGCGATGCGTGCCATGCGCCCGATGGGCGTGCGAGTGGTGGGGAGTTCAGCCCTCGTCATGGTGGGACAGTATCCGGCCCCCTTCCCGCGAGCGTCAACACGCCGGCCGTCCGGCCCTGGGGTTGAGTCGCGCCGCGTCTGCTCCTATGCTCCCGCAGGCTTCACGTATGTAAACATTACGAACGGGATCGACTCATGCGGCGGGGAACTAACCGGTGGGTGCTCGTCGCGCTGGGGCTCGCGCTCGTCCTGATCCTCGGTGCGCGCGTGGCCCGCGCGCAGACCACCGAGGTCGATGTCGAGGTGCGCGTGGCCGCGCAGCGCCTCGCCGACGGCCGCACGGAGTTCGCGCTCCAGGAGCGCGCCGCCGACGGGTCGTGGGACGACCGGCGGCTCCCGAACTCGCGGTTCTTCCCGGCGAACACCCGGGTCGGCCGCTGGCTGGGCAGCTCGCCGCTGACGGTCGAGGCGCAGGCCGACGGCATGCAGACGGCGTCCGGCGGGACGGGCGTCACCGTCCGCGTCGCCGCGCAGCTCCTTGCTGACGGGCGCATGGAGTTTGCGCTCCAGGAGCGCGAGCCGGACGGCTCATGGGGCGACCGGCGCCTCCCGGCTCGTCGCTTCTTCCCGGCGAACCCCGACATCGGCCGCTGGCTGTCCAGCTCGCCGTTGACTGTGCGCGTACCTGCTCCGGCGGCGGCACCGCCCGCATCTCCCGCCGAATGCTCGGCTGAGTCCACCGCAACCAGGGTCACGAACAGCATCGCGGCCGTCAGTACCGGCCAGAGCATCGGGACCGCGTTCTACATCGGCAACTCCGAGTGGGTGACTGCGGAGCACGTCGTCACAGGCGAGACCAGCGTTCGGCTGGTCAACGCCGCCTTCGACGTCACGGCTCAAGTGGTCGGAACACGAGCTGATGTAGACCTTGCCGTGCTGAGTGCCTCTACGGATTCGACAAGCCCTCTCCAGTGGGGCGAGCTTCCCGGCACGGGCGCCCAGGCCTTGGTGTTGGGCTACGGCTCCGGCCAGCAGTCGCTCGTCGCCGGGATGACGCAGGGCATCGTCTCCGAGCGCTACATGGCTGACGGACAGACATACATACGCACCGACGCACCTGCGAACCCTGGGAACAGCGGCGGCCCGCTGCTTGACCTCTGCGGCAATGTGACTGGTGTCGTGCAATCGAAGCTCGTCGGGGAGGCGATCGAGGGAGTCGCTTACGCCCTCGCCGCCGATAGCGTTCAAGAACTCTTGCCCTCGGTTCGAACGGCATCGCCTAGCGGAGCGTCCGCACCACCCGCCGCTGCTACCCCTCGAACGCTGACGGTCAGCGCGTTCTGTACCGGGGATTTCGATACCGCTGCTGCCTGCCGTGCCTCAGCAGTCTCCGGCCTAGACTCGAACGCAACGTGGGAGATCTGGGTCAGCGGAGTAGAGAACTGGGGGAACGTCTACTACAGCATTGACGGCGCTGAGGCGGTCGCGGAGGACGACCTCACGTTGAGCGGCCTAGCCCCGGGCCGTCATACGCTCCAGATTATCGAGCAGCAGACGGCTGGCTGGACGGAGTGGTCGGCACCCTACATGTTCACGATCCGCGCACAGTCTGCACCTCCCACCGATCGTGACTCAATCGTGCGCTTCTTGCGGGATGCGTACGATGATGTCTTCGGGTTCGCCAGTGAGATCAGTGGAGTAGACAGGACGTACCCTTCGGTCGCCGCCACGGTGTTCCAGGGCATCAAGGACCGTGCATGGACTTACTTCAACGCTCTGTGGGACGACTACGACCTGCGCGGCTTCGGGATCTCCTGTGATCTTGCACGGCAGAGTATCGCCAACGCCGCCGGTGACTTCAGCAACACTGCTGGCTGGTACGCGCTGATCTATCGGTACTGGCCGAATGCTGACTACTTCGACGAGGTAGGGGCAGCGAGTGACAGTGGCTTCGAGAACCTGGGCGAGGCGCTGACCGAAATTGCCGACTGTGCGACCGGCAGCTAGCCGAGTCTCTCGCCGCGACGCACACCCCCGAACGGCGGAGCGAGTATCCGCGACCGCGGACAGTCGGGACCCTCACCCCAGCCCTCTCCCGCAGTGCGGGAGAGGGAGCCGGACTCCGATCCCCTCGCCCCCCAGCGCCTCTATATTATTAACAAATGTCGCTGGCGAACTAATTAAGGCTGTATATTACAGTTGGGGGGCGTGCAATTAAAAAATATATGGTGG
>VXMU01000083.1 GCA_009840945.1 Chloroflexota bacterium
CGTACCACCAGCGGATCACGCTCCGCTGGCCGCCGCTGCCGAAGCGGGCGAGCGGATCACCGGGGCGGGACTCGACCTCAACGGCGACCTCGGCGTAGAAGCCGGGGGTGCGTGCTGGTTCGCGATCGGAGGCGCAGGCAATGGCGAGCGCCGCCACGATCAGGGCCAGAAGCGGCATCGCGAGTCGGTGGCAGGTGACGGCGCACATGAAGACGCAGGCCTTCGGATCGGCGGTGCTCGCTGCTACTTTATCGCCGCCTGCTCCAGGCGCGCGACGGTTGACCTCGCTTTCTTCCAGGGCTCGGATCGGAGACGGAGCGCACCAGGGAGAGCCCGAGCCACAAGCCGCAATGGCCCGATCACATGTGCGCGTGGCTCCAGCCGGGCTCAGATCGGCCACATCGTCCTCCTACAGGACGCCGTGACGCGGCGACCGGATTTTGCACCATGTGCCCCAATTTCGGGCTGTTTGGGGCTGACCGAGGGAGTAGGAAGAAAAACGTAGGTAGAAATGCCCCATCGGGACCGCGCAGGTGCATATGGGACAAGGCGTTTCCGTGGGGCAGTGCTGCCCCAGCGTGGTAGTAGGCGAGACCCCCTACTGGAAGTCCTGCGAACAGCCATCGGACAGAGTGTCACCCCCGTGCGAGGAAGTGCGGGCGACGGGGTTCGGGTGCAACACGCGCCGACCGACGCCGGCGGACCGGGGCTTCTGACCGGTCGTCGCGATCACTCCTCGGTAGCGCCATACCAGCGGTCGATCACCGGCGCGGCGAGACCGGCGGATGCGGAAGCGGCGTCGCCGACAAAGGCGCTGCGCACGTAGCACACCCCTCGCTCCACGCCCGCGCACACCGCTTCGTGGGACTCGTCCCGCATCGCCAGGTAGAGCCGCGCGAAGCCGCGCCGGAAGGCCTCGTCACCGAGCGTCTCGTGGAGGTCGAGGAACAGCCCGCGCCCGAGACTGTAGGCGCAGCCCGAGCCCCGGTAGATGTCGTCGCTGGACTCGCGGTCCTCCCACGCCAGCCGGTCGAGGGAGCCGAGCGTGTCGGCGAGCGGGCAGGGAGCGAGCGGTCGCAGCTCCGCCACGCGGCTCGCCATGAACTCGGCCGCGCCCTCGGCGATCCACGGCGGGTGGAACGGCCAGTAGACGTGCGCCAGCTCGTGCGCGAGCAGCCGGCGGTCCTCCCCGTTGCCCGGCGCGACCGTGATGACGCCGCGCGGTCCGCCTCCGCCGAGGACGCCGATGTCGGCGACCACCACGGCCACGTGGCTCGCCGGGAAGGCCGCGCCCATGAACCCCTCGTGCGCGCGCACCACTTCCTCGACGATGCCGAGCGTGCCGCCGGGCTCCGACCCGGCGTGGACGGCGGACAGCGTCACCGCTCCCGCGAGCGGCAGTTCCACGACCCGCGTCTCGACCGGCGTGCGCTCCGGGTCGAGGATCACATCGACAAGCTCGGGGCGCTCGTCCACCACCGCATCCAGCGCGGCCACGCGCACGGCATGCTCGTCGGCGATGCCCGAGGCGAGCGGGGGATGAGCGAGGATGCGGTCGAATAGCGGGCGCGATGAGGAAAGCGCGCGGTCGAGGGCGGCGAGCGCGGCCGCGTCGGTCCCGCTCACCTCGTCGAGGAAGGGCATCGCGAGGATGCGCAGCGTGGCCGCCTCATCCGCCGCCGCGTAGCTCCTCCCCGACATCGCCCAGAGCGTCCACAGCGCGCGCGTCTCAGCGATCGCGAGCCCGTCCCGCAGCCAGCCCCTCGCTTCCACCGCGGCGAAGACGGCGCGGGCGTCGAGGGCGAGTTCGTGGAGGGCGAGCACGCCGCCGGACTCGTGCGCGCTCACGCCGTCGGAGACCCAACCGAGGCGCTCGATCCGCGACAGCGCGTCCGGGGCGAGCGCCGCCAGCCGCAGAGCGCTGACCGCGACCTCGTCACCGTCGCCGATGCCGCCTTCCAGGCTGGGGCTCGCGAGCGCCGCTCCGAGTTGGTCCGGCGGGAGCTGCTCAAGGTCCTGCAGCATCCCGAGGTCGTCCATCTCGACGGTTGCGAGGAACGGCATGTCCAGCAGCAGCGCCGCCGCCTCCGCGTCCCGGTGGGCGAGCGAGACGAGGCTGAACAGGGCGCTGATCTCCACCGGCGCCAGGCCGTCCCGTACCCACGCGCGCTCCGTGAGCGTGACGAAGAGGTCCGTGAACCCGCTCTCGATCGCGATCTCGGCGGCGTAGCTCATGGTCGTACCAGCGTCCTCTTCGTCGCCGCTCACGCCGTCCCGCATCCAGGGCAGCGCCTCCAGCGCAGCGCGCACATCGCCCGGCCCCGCCGGGGGCGCGGGCGGCCGCGTGGTGCTCGCGGGGGCGGGGGACGCCGCGACGGTGGCTGCCACCCTGGCCGGCGACGCCGCAGGTGGGGCGGTGGCCGCTGGCGTCGCCGTCTTCGCCGGGGGTGGGGTCGCCGGTGCGGTCGCGGTCGGTGCGGCGATTGTCGATGCGGTCGTGGGCGGCGTGGTTGTCGGGGTCTGGGCGCCTCCGCAGGCCGTCAGCAGGGCGGCTCCAAGAAGCGCCGCCAGTCCGAGGCCAGGGGCACGTCTCACGCTGTATCACCTCAGCCGCAGGCGACCCGCACGGCATCGAGCGTCCAGCGTGAATTCACTCACGCCACTGGTACTCTTCGAGGTCGACAAGATCGTCCCCGTCGAAACTAACCCCTTCGTCCTCAAGTCTCCTGCGCTGTTCTCTGTTCTCGGTCGCGTTCAGTTCGCCTCCCACACGCACCACGCGATGCCAGGGCACGTCGGTCTCGTCGGGAAGAGCGCGCAGGGCTCCGCCCACCGCCTGCGCCGCCTCGGGGACGCCTAACCCCTTGGCCACCTGTCCGTACGTCACCACCTTCCCGCTGGGGACAGATCGAAGGTATGACCACACCCGCTCGCGAAAGCTCTCAGCCGCGTCGGTTGGCATCGGGTTCCAGGACTCGCGCGCAGTCACGATGAACTGGTCTACGCCTTCGCGGTACCCGTTCCACATCGCCTCGTCGGGAATGTCGAAAGCATAGCCAAGATTCGTTGGCCGCCAGCCGCAGCGTTCGGCATCAGACTTCAGCGTGCCGAGCGCAGCAACGTCGTAGCTCTCGGGATGCGGAAACCACTCCAACCGAACGCCCACCTCCGCAACCCAGAGGTGGCAGAAGCGCCGTCGGCCTCCACCAGAGGCAAGGCTGAAGCTGATCCCCCAGGAGCCTGCCCGCTGCGTAGAATCGGGGAGAGCCGCACGCAGCGTGCTGGCGACCTCGCCGAAGAGAACCGCCAACCCCTTTTCGGTCAGTCTCGAGTCGAGCGCCAAGCGCCGCTCGGCTGCGCTCTGACCGGTCGTTCGACGCCCCGCCGCCGCCCCCTCACGATCGATCTCAATCTGGCGTGCGAGCAGCGTGCGACCTTCGAGGTGAAAGCCGAAGAACGTCAGCACGGAAATGTCGATGCCACCGTCGTGGAGGAAGCGCGCCATCTGCTCGGCTCGTTCATCCACGCCGAGCCCCACGAGCACAAGTCTCGGCGGCAAGAGGTCACTCAGTTCGTTCTCCGCAAACCACTCCTGGTACCACGCCTCGAAGTCCTCGATCTTCCCGACCCCTCGTTGTCCGGAGTGGTCCGAGATGAGTTCTCCGATCTGGGCCGGGGTTCGAGCGCTCAGCGCGGCGGCGTAATCGATGCACTGCGTCACGGCTTCGCGGGTGAGCTTCTCGCGCTTCAGTTCATACACGACCAGCCGCCCGCCAGCGTCGACGCCCAGCAAGTCCAGCGGGCCGCCCTCGGTGGGCGTCTGGCGCCCCACGAGGTGGAGCCCGGCCTCCAGCATCTCTGGGCGCCGGACGAGCGTCTCTTCGAGGATGTCCTCCAGGTTGACGCCCGCCACGCTCGGGACCGCCTCGACATCGCGCTCCTCGCCCAGCGCCCAGATCCTGAGTTCGTCCGTTGCCATGTGTCTCTCACCTGCTTTCGCTCAGCCTCGAACTGAGCGGGTCACGCCCACACATTCGGTGGGCGGCGTCGCCTTCGCAGCCCTCCCGGCGTGGGCGCGGTGCGAGGGTCACGTTGCACATTACTGCATGGGGCGGTGATGGCCTGCGTTCTCCACTGCCCGGCTGGACCTCCCACTGTGGGCGCTCAGCGCCCAACTCGCCGGGTCCGGCACTGGAACATGCCCTGACAGGAGAGTTCCTACGTCCCACGTCCCGTAGAGGCGTTTCCCTTGACCCGCCTTGTTCTTTGGAGACCTTCCACCGTGGGCACCAACGTCGATTCCCTGTACGCACCCATTACACCGTTCGCGCCACCCGAGACCGGATCCGGAGGCGGGAGAGGGCTGGACGCATCGCCAACGGGGCGGTAGCCGTGCAGCCTGCGCCCACGTTCCCGGCTGCCCCATTTCGCGGGGTTTCTGGAACATCACCCCGCCCGTCGCGCTGTGGCGAATGCTCCATTTCCCGGGGTTTCTGCCCCATGGCCGTGGAATACGACCCGGACACGGATTCCGCGTCCGCCACGTCCTGTAGGGGCCGTTTCCCCCTGGAATCACTAGGGTTGTCGGCACTGCCCCATTCGCTGACCAACGTCGTTTCCCCTTACACGGCTACCACACCGCGAGCCGCACATCGCCGCCCGTGTCGGATAAGGGGGGCCACGAGTGCCCTCCCCTACAGGGCATTCCGCCGCGTTCGCCGCATCCCCAGACTCGATCGCAGTCACCAGCGCCGTGAGCGGGAAGGGACAGGCGAGCGAGGCCCCCGGTATCACCGAAGAAGTCCCCTTCCAGGGGATTACCGCCGCCGCTCCCGCCCGTCACATTCTTCCCGTGGAACGGGCACGCGAGGCCGGACGAGATGCGAGCGAAGAAGCAGCAGCGGCGCACCGGGCGCGGTCACGAGAGTGGCCCGGAGCCGCGCGTCGTCGCCATCGAGTACCGGCCCGTACCCGACGCCGAGACGCGCCTGCGCCGCCTCGCCGCGCTCCTCTTAGACCACGCGACCCGCGCCGCCTCGCGGGCAGCCGAAGAGGAACACGCGGAGGTCCGGTAGGGAGGCGACCTGCCGCGCTTTGACCGCCTCGCCGCAGCCCCGCTACGCTGAGGGGGACGAGGTGGCCCGGCGGCGCAGCAACGCCCCGGGCCGTGGCGCCGCCGGCGGGAACAGGTGACGCGAGCAGCATGCTACCGCTCGCGGACCCGCCCCGGCAGGTGGCGGGTCGTTCTGTTTCCGGGAGGAGCAAGCCATGCCGCGAACGAACACCAACAGCCAGCCTGAGACGCGCCGCGCGGCCATCTACGCGCGCGTCTCCGACAAGAGCCAGGCCGAGGACGACAAGACCTCCATCGCCGAGCAGCTCAGCGACATGGAGGCGCACTGTGAAGAGCGCGGCTACGCCATCACCGCGCGCTACCAGGAGGTCGGGCGCGGCTGGTCCAAGAGCCGCCCCGAGTTCCAGCGCATGCTCGCTGACGCGGCCAATGGCCGCTTCGACGTCATCGTCTGCTGGAAGTCCAACCGCCTCTCGCGCGGCATGTACCCAGCCGCCGCCCTCATGGAGGTCGTCGAGGCGCACGGCATCGGCCTCGAGGCCGTGATGGACGCGATCGACATGAAGACGTTTGGGTTGATGGCCGCGATCGGCAAGATCGAGCTCGACAACTTCCGCGAGCGCGCCTCCATGGGCAAGCGGGGCGCCGCGAAGCAGGGCCGCATCCCCGTCAGCAATGTCCCCGACGGCTACTGCATCGCAGAGGGCCGCACGCCGGAGATCGACGAGGAACGCGCGGAGGTCATCCGCCGCATCTTCCGCCACTCCGTCCACGACGGCATGGGCGCGCCCGCCATCGCCGATGCGCTCGAGGCCGACGGCGTGCCCACGGCGCGACCGGGGGCGCGCTGGCACGCGGCGCAGGTCAACCGCATCCTCCGTAACGAGGCCTACAAGGGCACCTGGTGGTATGGCAAGGCCCGCCACACCGCTACCGACACAGGGATGCTCAGGCACCGCCAGCCCCGCGAGCGATGGGTGGGCATCCCCTTCCCGCCGCTCGTGGACGAGGAGACCTGGGAGCGCGCGCAGGAGCTGCGCAGGCGGCGGCTGACGCGCTCGCCGCGCAACACGAAGGCCTTCCACCTGCTCCAGCACCTCGTGCGCTGCAGCGAGTGCGGGATGCTCATGGGACCGAACGTGACCCGCAGCCAGAGCGTGCGGAAGGGCGGCAAGACCTACCGCTACGAGCTCAAGACGCCGCGCCGGTACTACCAGTGCTACGGGTCGCGGGTGCACCGCCTGCGCTGCCGCGAGCACCCGATGATCCGCGCCGAGCGGCTGGAGGAGCTGGTCTGGGGCGAGGTGCGTCGCGTGCTGGAGCAGCCGGAGCTGATCGCGGCCGGGCTGGCGGCGCTGGAGCCGGACGACGACGGCGGCCTCGAAGGCGAGATCGCGCGCACCGAGCGCGAGCTCGAGGGCGTGCAGCTGGAGGAGGACCGCGCCATCCGGCTCTACGTGAGCGGCAAGATCAGCGAGAAGCAGCTCGACCACCAGCGGCGCTTCATCGGCGAGCGGCTGGAGCGGCTGCGGGCGAGACTCGACGAGTACCGGGCGCGGGAGTCGGCGCAGGCAGGTCGGCGCGTGGCGCTGGAGGGGGTTGTGGAGTGGGCGCGCAGCGTGGGCGCGGGCCTCGACGGGCTCACGGGCGAGGAACGCCGCGAGGTGCTCGACCTGCTGCTCGAGGACGCGACGATCGACGGCGAGAACCGCGTCACGCTCACGCTCGGCATCCCCACGGACGGGGAGTTAGTGTCGATTGCAGAACCGGAGCCGACTACTCCCTCTACACCATGCGGCAGGCGTCACGGCGCTCCTGGCGCATCGGCCAGACCGAGCC
>VXMU01000129.1 GCA_009840945.1 Chloroflexota bacterium
CATCACCTACGGCACCAACAACGAGTTCGGCTTCGACTACCTGCGCGACAACATGGTGCAGACCGAGGCCGACCGCGTGCAGGGCCGCCGCCACTACGCCATCGTCGACGAGGCCGACTCGGTGCTCATCGACGAGGCGCGCACGCCGCTGATCATCTCCGGGCGGCAGGCCGAGGACCTCTCGCTCTACCCGCGCTTCCGCGCGCTCGTGCCGCGCCTGGACCGCGACGTCCACTACACGATCGAGGAGCGCAACCGCTCCGTGCACCTCACCGAGGCCGGCATCGAGGTGCTGGAGCGCGGGCTGGGCGTCGACAACATCTTCTCGGAAGAGAACTTCCGGCTGACGCGCTACATGGAGGCCGCGCTCAAGGCGCATATCATCTTCCAGCGCGACCGCGACTACGTGGTGCGCGACGGCCAGGTCATCATCGTCGACGAGTTCACGGGCCGGCTCATGGAGGGGCGCCGCTGGTCGGACGGGCTGCACCAGGCCGTCGAGGCCAAGGAAGGCGTGCAGATCCAGCAGGAGTCGATCACCTACGCGACGATCACGCTCCAGAACTTCTTCCGCCTCTACGAGAAGCTCGCCGGCATGACCGGCACCGCCGTCACGGACGCCGAGGAGTTCCACGAGATCTACAAGCTCGACGTGCTCGTCATCCCGACGCACCGCCCGATGGTGCGCGACGACGCACCGGACCTCGTCTACCGCTCGCAGCGCGAGAAGTTCAACGCCGTGGTCGGCGAGGTGATGGAGCGCCACGAGGAGGGCCGCCCGGTCCTCGTCGGCACCGTCTCGATCGAGGACTCGGAGCTGATCGCGGACCTGCTGCGTCGCCGCGGGGTCGACCACGAGGTGCTGAACGCCAAGCAGCACCAGCGCGAGGCCACGATCATCGCGCGCGCGGGCGAGCCCGGCGCGGTCACCATCGCGACGAACATGGCCGGGCGCGGCACCGACATCAAGCTCGGTGAGGGCGTCGCCGCGGCCGGAGGCCTCCACATCATCGGCACCGAGCGCCACGAGTCGCGGCGCGTTGACAACCAGCTCCGAGGCCGCTCCGGCCGCCAGGGCGATCCGGGCTCCTCGCGCTTCTTCGTCTCGTTCGAGGACGACATCATGCGGCGCTTCGCGCCGGACTGGCTGCCGAATGTGATGAGCAAGCTCGGCATGGAGGAGGGGATGCCCCTCGAGTCCAAGGCCGTGACGCGCGCCATCGAGACCGCGCAGGGCAAGGTCGAGGCGTACCACTTCGACATCCGCAAGCACGTCGTCGACTACGACGACGTGATGAACCAGCACCGCGACGTGATCTACGGCGAGCGCGACAAGGTCCTCGCCGGTGAGTCGCTGCGCGAGACCACGCTCGGCATGGTCGAGGACGAGCTGCGCGCGCTGAGCGACGAGCACCTGGGCGAGGCGAAGGACGCCGACGCCTTCCGGCTGGCCGCGGACACCGTCGCACCCCTCGGCAACGACTTCCCGGTCGCCGAGATCGCCGACCGTCCCGCCGAGGACGTGGTCGAGGAGATCGTCGATTACGCCCTCGACCGCTACGAGGAGCTCGAGCGCGACCAGGGCGACGACGTCCAGCGCGTGATCGAGCGCACGGTGCTGCTGCGGACCATCGACGCACTGTGGGTGCAGCACCTCACCGCCGTCGACGAGCTGCGGCAGGGCATCGGCCTCCGCGCGTACGGGCAGGCGAACCCGCTGGTCACCTACAAGCGCGAGGCCCACGACATGTGGGAGCAGCTGCTCGAGAACATCCGCTCCACCGTCGCCCGCCAGCTCTTCCACGCCCGGCCGGTCGAGATCCCGCGGCCGCGCCCCGCGGTCCCCGCCGGCGCGCGCGTGAGCGGGCCGGGCACGGAGAACGGCGGCGCCGCGACGGCGACCGCGACGCGCGTGGTGCCCAAGGTGGGCCGCAACCAGCCGTGCCCCTGCGGCTCCGGCAAGAAGTACAAGCGTTGTCACGGACGGGCGGCGTGACCCCCGCCCGCGGCGGCACGACGAAGCGCTCGCGCACCGCGGGCCGCTCCCGCCGCAACGGTGACGACACCCCCCGCACCGCCGCCGACCTCCACGGCGGCATCGACGACTTCGACGACGAACAACCCCAGCTCCCTCCGTTCGACGCCGAGGATGGCGTCGCGGCGTTCCTCGACGCGCTGCGTGCGGGCGAGCCGTGGTACCCGGCGCTGCTCGCCGTGGTCGCGCGCTGGGTGACGCCGGAGGAGACCGTCGACGACGCGCGGTACCGCTACCTGCTGGGCGGCGAGGCGTTCGACTGGCGCCGCCTCGCCGAGCGCCTCCTCGACGCAGCGGGCGACCTCGTGCCCGCCGACGAGGCCGAGCGGCTGCTGTTCGAGGGCAAGCTCCCCACGGGCGAGGACCCCTCGGAGGAGGCGTTCGCGCGCGCCATCGGGCGCGAGAAGTACCGCGCGCACCTCAACTTCCAGTACGGGGTGACGGTCGAGGAGACGCTGCTGCTGCAGGCCGAGCAGGACCTGCACAAGGCGCGCCACCTGGAGGGCCCGCGCGGCGAGCCGGTCGACGTGGCGGCGTACGAACGGGTCTACGGCAGGACCTTCGCCGAGCTCTCGGCGGAGTACCGCATCGAGACCGGCGCGAGCCTGGGGTCGAACGTGAGCCAGGCGGAGCTGGCGGCGTTCACGTACTGGTGCTCGAAGTACCGCTTCCGGTTGGCGGAGCCGGCGCGCGTCGCGTCCGACACTCGCAAGGCGCTGGCCCTGCTCTCACGCCTCGAGGCCGCCCGCGCGCCGCGCGAGCTCCGCATCCCCACGCCCCAGCCCGCCGAGATCATCGAGCTGTAGCCGTAGCCCCCGTCCAGGGCGGGATCGGCTCGCCCACTTCGAGCGCCTCACTGCGCCCATGCGGCGACGCGGGCCCGGCCCGTGGATGCGAGCGCCGGCGGCGGCTGATAGACCCGGCGATCGGCCCCACCGCTCGGCGGGTCGGGGTGGCGCAGCGGCTAGTCGTCGCCCTCTTCGTCGTCGGACATCTGGTTGAGCTCGACGAAGACGTTGCCGTTGCTGAGCGGGTGCACCCACGCGCTGTTCGGCGACTCCTCCTCCAGCGTGACCGTCGCGCCCGCGTCCTGCGCGCGCTGCACGGCCTCGCCGATGTCCTCGACCTCCATGCCCACCAGGTAGAGGCCCTCGCCGTCCGGGTAGACCTCGCCCGAGCGCATGTCCATGAAGCGCTTGAGCGCCGACTCACTCTCGCCGGGCGAGACCAGCTCGAGCATATGGCCCTCGTCGGTGCCCATCATCACGCCGCGGAAGCCCCACCGCTGCTCGAAGATCTCGCCGGTCTGCTTGAGCCCGAACATCGCCTCGTAACGCTTGATGCCCGCCTCGAGGTCGCGCACGGCCACGGAGAAGTACTGGAATTTCGGCACGGTCCACCTCCTTGATTCCGGTCTGCCGGTCGCGAGCATACCGCCACCGCGAACCGCGCGTCGCGAGGCCGCGCCGATGCGGTACGCTGCCAGCCACATCGAGCGGCCGCGAGGCCCACGAGGGAGCCGCACATGCCGCAACGCCGCGTGACCATCGAGAGCGACGGCGCCAGCCTCGAGGGCGTGGTGACCACTCCCGACGGTGCGGGCCCGTTCCCCGCGGTCGTGATCTGCCACCCGCACCCGCAGTACGGCGGCTCGATGCACAACAACGTGGTGGCGGCCGTCGCCTCCAGCGTGGTCGCGCGCGGCATCGCCGCGGTGATGTTCAACTTCCGCGGCGTCGGCGGCTCCGACGGCGTGCCCGGCGACCAGGGCGAGGCCCGCACCGACGCCACGACGGTGCTCGCCTACGCCGCCGCCCTCGACGACGTCGACGGCGACCGCGTGGGCCTCGCCGGCTACTCGTTCGGCGCGGGGACGGCGGTGGGTGTGGCGGGCGAGGGGCTGCCGGCGCTGGCGCTGGTCTCGCTGCCGCTGATGATGGCCGAGGGCGCCCACGACACCCTCGCCGCCTACAGCGGGCCGCTCCTGCTCATCTCGGGCAGCGAGGACGAGGGCAGCAACGAGGCCGGGCTGCAGGCCCTGGCCGAGTCGTGCGCGGGCGAGGCGACCGTGCGCGTGGTCGCCGGGGCCGACCACTTCTGGTGGGGCGACGAGTACGCGATCGAGCAGGCGGTGGGGCCGTTCTTCGCCTCAGCCCTCGCGGGCTGAGAGCAGGGGCCGTTCTTCGCGGGCGCCCTCGGCGCATAGCACGGACGCCGGAGAGAGACGGAACGCCGGAGACTCGAGGAGGTCACGATGAAGGTGCTGGTGATGGGCGGGACGCGGTTCAACGGGCTCGCCCTGGTGCACGAGCTGGTGCGCCACGGCCACGACGTCACGATCTTCAACCGCGGCCAGACCGAGGCGCAGCTGCCGCGCGGCGTGCGCCGCCTCTACGGCGACCGCACCGACCACGACGGCATGCGCGAGGTCTTCGCCGACGAGGAGTTCGACGCCATCCAGGACATCTCCGGCTACACCCCGGAGGACGTCGAGATCATGGTCGACATCTTCCGCGGCCGGACCGGCCACTACATCTTCGCCAGCTCGACGGTGATCTACGCCGCCACGAAGGTGCTGCCGATCCGCGAGAGCTCGCCGGTGGACGGCACCGACCGCCAGTCCCAGTACGGCCTCGACAAGCTGGCCTGCGAGGCGATCCTGCTGCGCGAGCACCGCCAGCACGGCTTCCCGGCCACCATCGTGCCGTTCTCGATGGTCTTCGGGCCGCACAACATCATCCCGGTGCGCGAGCAGCGGATGTTCAGCCGCCTGCTGCAGGGCCGCCCCGTGATGATCCCCGGCGACGGCACCACGCTCAGCCAGATCGGCCACGTCGACGACGAGGCGAGCGCGCTGCGCATGCTGATGATGCAGCCGCAGACCTACGGCAAGCGCTACAACCTGACCGGCCGCGACTACTGGAGCGACGAGGGCTACGTCGACACCTTCGCCGACATCCTCGGCGTCGAGGCGGACAAGGTGTTCATCCCGGCGGAGACGATGGACGCCGTCTACGACGGCCAGATCCCGCTCGACGACGACCCGGAGGAGCCGGGCAACTTCGGCGCGGTGACCGCGCCCGCGAGCCAGCGCAACCTCCCGTACCTGCAACAGATGATCCAGCGCCTGGCGCCGTACATCCATCGCTGGAACGAGAGCACGGTCTTCTCGATCGAGCGCCTGCGCCGCGACATCGGCTGGGAGCCCGCCTACACGTTCCGCACCGCCGTCGAACAGACCTACGAGTGGTACCGCGCCGAGGGCCTCCACGAGTCCCTCGAGTTCGACTGGTCCTGGGAAGACCGTCTACTGGCGCGCTTGCGCGCCTCTTAGCAGGAGCAGGGCAGGCCTTGCCGGAGCGGGCGAGGCTTGTGATCCGGGCCGCAGCGGCGTCGGCGGATCGTCCGGGCCTGCGTGTCGAGAGCGTCCGGAGCTTCGCGGCGCCGAAGAGGTCCCTTTCTGATCCCCTCGCCCCCGCCCGCAGGGTATCCCCGCGTTGAGGAGAGTTGAGGTCTGCCTCGGCTCTCCGACAGGCCAGACTGCGGGGGAGAGGGTGAGGGTGGGGGGATCCGATCTTCCGGGTGCCAATGGCCATCAGGAGGCCTGCCGGACCCTCACCCCAACCCTCTCCCGCGGTGCGGGAGAGGGGGTCAGACTGCTCACCGCGGGCGCGACGCAGGTCCGTTATAACGGTCGATCACCGACGCTCTGACGTCACATGACTGTCGCCAAACACTGCTAGCAAGCCCACCAAGCTCCTGCAAAGAGGCGGCAGTGCCGCCTGGCGGGAGTGCGTGGGGGTCGAACCCACCCGGGACTGCGACGCAGCCCCACAACGGTTTTGAAGACCGCGGGCGCCACCGGACACCATCCACTCCCGCGTAGATTCTACGGCCCTCGCCCTTGCGGGCGCCTCGAGGCACATCGGTCACCCGATCCGGTCCGATCAGGCCGCCACTAGCGACCCCAAGATCGAGGGATCAACGGCAAGCAGTCGGAGCCGGATCACGGTCCCCACACCGCAAACGAGCCTCAGCTACTCGTGCGAGGAAAGAGGACACTGCCCGCAGCCGCCGCGGGAGCACCAGAGGTCCTGGAGGTGGAGCAGGCCCTGCGCGTGCTGGGCGCCCGAGCCCCGCGGGGGCGGGCCGAGGAGCGACGCGAGGGCGCGGGTGCGGCCGTACGGGCGGGGCGCGGGCCAGCGCTCCGCCAGGTCCGCGGTGGCGCGGGCGAGCGGGGCGTCGTCGTAGGCGGCGGCCGCGGCAGCCAGCAGGGGCAGGGCGGCATTCCAGCCCACCTCGGCGGCGCGGCCCGGCCCGACGGCGCCCTCGGAGTGGAACGCGCCGATCAGGACGCGGGGACGTGCGCCGCCGTCCAGTGCGAGCACGCGCAGGGCGCGCAGCACGTCCGGGGCGAGGGGCGCGGTGAGGCGCGCGGCGAGCGCGGCACGCTGAGCCAGCGTCTCGCGGCGGCGGCCGGCGCTGCCGAGCAGCGCGCCGTCCAGCAGCGCGTCCCACGCGCGGTCCCAACCGTGCGCGGCGGCCAGGTCCGCGGCGCGCCACGTGCGCTCCGCCAGCCGCCGGCGGCCCTCGGCGCGCACGAGCTCCGAGGTGGCCGCGGGCCCGCGCGCGAGCGCCGCGGCGGCGCAGGGCTCGGCTCCCGAGGGGCCGCGGCGGACCAGGCGTCGGAGCCGCGACGGGTCGTGGCCGAGCGCGGGGCCGACCTCGACGGTCGGCGCGCTGCCCCCACCCGGGAGGGGCTGAGGCGTGCCCCGCTCTGGCCGGTCGTCCCGCCAGACGAGGTGCAGCACCACGTCCGCGTAGGCCGGGTCATCGAGGTGGCCGTGGTGGACGAAGTCACTGGCGGCGAGGTGGACCTCGACGTCCCCGCAGAGCACGACGCCGGCGGGGCCGCCGAACGCCGCCTCGCGCACGTCGGGGCCGGGCCCGCGCCCGGCGCGCCCCGGGCGCAGCAGCGGCCACGGCAGCACGCCCTCCGGCACGCGCCCCAGCAGCCAGAGCGCGACCAGCTCCCGCTCCCGGAGCGGCGGAGCGTCCGCGGGCGTCCGGGCAGTGGCGACCACGCCGCTACCCGCCCTCGTCCGTGCTGGGGGCGCCGATGTCGCTCGCGTCGTAGTAGCCGGCCTGCTCGGCCACGAGGTGGAGCAGGCGCTGGGCCATGCGCCGCGGTTGACGCGCGCCGGTCTCCCACTCGGAGACCGTCTGCTGGTTGGTGCCGAGGCGGTCCGCGAAGGCGGTCTGCGTCTCGCCCAGGTGGCGGCGCAGCCGGCGCACGCGCCGCCCGCTGGCCCACTCCGCCTCGTGGGCATCCTCGCCGCCCGCGTGGTACCGTCCCGCCTCTTCCGCCATGCGCTCCAGCGTACACGAATTCATGTACGCTTCACACCGCCCCCTCGGGCGGACCCGGCGCTAGCACTCTCCCATATAGAGTGCTAAGCTACCGTTCGCCGCAGCGGTCCGGGCGTCAGCGCGCGTCCCCGCCGGCAAGCGAAGCGAGCACTCCGGTCGCGCTCCCGCCGAGTGGCGGCTCGCACCGGACCAGGCAGGCAAGACAGGCATGGGGAGGTAACCGAACTTGGCAACGTCAGTCATCCCGCTCACCGATCACATCGTGCTGCAGTCCATCGAGGAGGAAGAGTTGACGGCCTCCGGGCTCGTCATCCCCGAGTCCGCCAAGGAGAAGCCGCAGCACGGCAGCGTCGTCGCCGTCGGCCCCGGCAAGATGAACGACGCCGGCGTCGTCGAGACCATCGACCTCGGCTCGGGTGACCGGGTGCTCTACCAGAAGTACACGGGCCAGGAGATCAACGTCGAGAACGAGGACTACATCATCATCCGCTTCCAGGATGTCCTCGCGAAGCTCGTCGACGGCTAGGAGCAGCCACGCATGCCCAACACCAAGGAGCTGAAGTTCGACGAGGAGGCGCGACACGCCCTGAAGGACGGTGTCGACATCCTCGCGAACGCCGTCGGGGTGACGCTGGGGCCGCGCGGCCGCAACGTCGTGCTCGACAAGAACTACGGCCCGGCCGTCATCACCAAGGACGGCGTCACGGTCGCCAAGGAGATCGAGCTCAAGGACCGCTTCGAGAACATGGGCGCGCAGCTCGTGAAGCAGGTGGCGGTCCGCACCAACGAGATGGCCGGTGACGGGACCACCACCGCCACCGTCCTCGCGCAGGCGATCTTCACCGACGGCATGCGCGTCATCGCCGCCGGCGCCAACCCGATGGCGATCCGCCGCGGCCTCGAGTACGGCCAGCGCGTCGTCACCGGCGAGCTGCGCGGGCTCGCCTCGCCCGTCGAGGGCAAGGACACCGTCGCCGCCGTGGCCGGCATCGCCGGCAACGACCGCCGCATCGGCGACCTCATCGCCGACGTGATGGAGAAGGTCGGCAAGGACGGCGTCATCACCGTCGAGGACGGCAAGTCCATCGACGACGAGACCGAGTTCGTCGACGGCCTCCAGATCGAGCACGGCTTCATCTCGCCGCACTTCATCACCAACCAGGAGCGCCAGGAGTCCGTCATCGAGGATGCGTACCTCCTCGTCACCGACTACAAGTTCACGGCAGTGACCGACATCCTGCCGATCGTCGAGAAGGCGCTGCAGGTCACCAAGAACCTCGTCGTGCTCTGCGAGAACTTCGAGGGCGAGGCGCTGCAGACGATGATCGTCAACAACGTGCGCGGCACGCTCGCCTTCCTCGCCGTGCGCGCGCCCTCGTTCGGCGACCGCCGCAAGGCCTCCCTCGAGGACATTGCGGCGCTCACCGGCGGCACGTTCCTCACCGCCGACATGGGCCGCAGCATCCAGGACGCGCAGATCGCCGACCTCGGCCGCGCCTACCGCGTGGTCTCGGACAAGTCGCGCACCACGATCATCGACGGCTACGGCTCCGACGAGGCCGTGCAGGCGCGCATCCGCCAGATCCGCGCCCAGATCGAGGACGCCTCCTCCGAGTACGACCGCGAGAAGCTCCAGGAGCGCCTCGCGAAGCTCGCCGGCGGCGTGGCCGTCATCAAGGTGGGCGGCGCGACCGAGACCGAGGTGCGCGAGAAGAAGTTCCGCGTGGAGGACGCCCTCTCCGCCACCCGCTCCGCCGTCGAGGAGGGCGTGGTGCCGGGCGGCGGCGTCGCCTACATCCGCGTCCAGGAGGCGCTCGCCCGCGCCGCCGACGGGATGGAGGACCCCGAGGAAGAGGTGGGTGTCCGCATCCTCCAGCGGGCGCTGGAGTCCCCGCTGCGCAAGCTCGTCACCAACGCCGGGCTCGAGGGCTCGGTCGTCGTGGACGACGTGCGCAGCGCGGAGACGAACACCGGCTACGACGTCGCCCGCGGCGAGCTCGGCGACATGTACGACCTCGGCATCCTCGACCCGGTGAAGGTGTCGCGCGCCGCGCTGGAGAACGCCGTCTCCGTCGCCGCGCTGATGCTCACGACCGAGAGCCTGGTGGGCGAGGCGCCCGAGCCGCTCCGCCAGGGCCCGGAGGTCACCGCCGGCCTCGCCGACCCGGCCGCCATGGCCGGCGGCATGCCGGGCGGGATGCCCGGCGGCATGGGGATCCCCGGCATGTAGCCCTCTCGTCCCGACGAGAACACGCGACGGGCCGTCCTCACCGGGCGGCCCGTCTGCTTGTGGGGGAGCAGCCCCGGCGAAGGGACACGCGGCGACCTCCGGTCCCCTCTCCCCCCGGCGGGGCGAGAGGGTGAGGGTGAGGGGGCCTGCGGGGTGCGACCAGCCCTCGAGGCGCCAGCCGGACTCTGATCCCGCGGGGGTCTGCGTGCACCGGGTACGTGTGGCGTATCGAGCAGCTCAGCCGGACCCTCACCCCCGCCCTCTCCCAGGGGGAGAGGGGGTCAGAGCGCCCCTTCGGGGCGGCAGAAGGAGCGGAGCGGGAGAGGGGGCCGCAGCGCCTCTTCGGGGCGGCGGACACCTCGCCCTGGCAGGGCCCCACGGGGGTGCGTGATACCCTGTCGCCATCAGCAGAGGTCACAACGGGCGGGAGCCAGACACGTGGTCGAACAGCCCAGCGACGCCGACCGGGCGGAGGCTTCCGAGAAGTCGATGGCCCGGATGTGGAAGTTCGTCGAGAACTTCGCCGAGAAGAGCGGCTCGTACCTGCACCCCCAGCGCGAGATCACCGAGTTCCTCGTGATCGGCCTCGCCAAGCACGTCGACGACCTCGGCAGGCCGCTCTGTCCCTGCAACTTCTACGAGGACAAGCAGGAGGAGGTGAAGCGCTCGACGTGGATCTGCGCCTGCGAGGAGATGCAGAAGTATAAGTACTGCCACTGACTGCTCTTCTGTAATGAGGAAGGTCTTCCCATCACCGAGTACCTCCCAGAAGACCACGAAGGCCGCGAGATCTACGGCCTCGTGAAGGATCCGCACCCCGACAAGGGGCGCGCCCTCGCCCGCCTCGAGAAGAAGCAGGGCCGCATCATCCGCAAGGACTGACCCGCCGCCCCGCGGGCCGCCGAGGCAGGCTCGATGGAAATCGGGGAGACCCTCTACGTCACCGGCCGCGACGAGTGGCGCCGTTGGCTGGAGGCGCACTTCGAGACCGCGCGCGACATCTGGCTGGTCTACCCGAACAAGGCCTCGGGCGAACCGCGCATCCCCTACAACGACGCGGTCGAGGAGGCGCTCTGCTTCGGCTGGATCGACAGCATCGTCAAGAAGCTGGACGAGTTGCGGGCCGCGCAGCGGTTCTCACCACGGCGGCGTGGCAGCGGCTACTCGCAGCTCAACAAGGAGCGGCTGCGCTGGCTCACCGGTGAGGGGCTGCTGCACCCCTCCGTCCGCGCGTCGGCCGAGGAGGCGCTGCGCGAGGAGTTCGTCTTCCCCGACGACATCCTCGACGCGATCCGCGCGAACGACGCGGCCTGGGCGCACTACGAGCGCTTCTCCCCCGCGTACCGCCGCATCCGCGTGGCCTACATCGACGTCGGCAGGGCGCGCCCGGAGGTGTTCGAGAGCCGCCTGCGGAGCTTCATCAAGGCCACGGAACAGGGGCGGCAGCTGGGCTACGGCGGCACCGAGAAGTACTTCTGAGGCGCGGGCTGCCGGCCCGCCGCGGGCCGGGCGCACCCGCGGACCGGATCCCCTCACCCTAGCCCTCTCCCCAGGGAGAGGGGATCAGAATCCGGCCCCCTCTCCCCCTGGGAGAGGGTGGGGGTGAGGGTCCGGCTGGCGCTCGAACGGCTGCTCGCCCCGGCAGATCGGACCCCGATGTGCGCCACAAATCCGATCACCGAACCGGTGAGACCCGGAGTCAGAATTGGATCTCTGACGTCGGCAAGCTGCGGTCTGGACCGGATCCTGTTGCCTCGTAGCGCCGAGAGGGTGCTCGGAGTCGCCAGGAGCGATACTCATAGCCGCTGCGTCCGCCCCCTGAGCATGCAGCGTCGTTAAACGGGCATGTTCGTGATGGGCCACGTCACCTCGGTTGTAGCTGCGAGTTTCTGGGTGCGTCGGCGCCAAGGGAGGGTTCGGCGGGCATCCGCTCTGGTTACGGAGCGACGAGGGTGCTCGCGTCGGCTAAGGGATAGCCTCGATAACGACCCTGCCTGCTTCTTTCGCAACGTCCACGTGAACAGCGTGCTCGGCGAGCATCGACATGCCGACCGCCGGCGTGCCTGATGTGATCTGAGCGACCACTTCTCGCGCCCGACCGTCCCACATCACTGTTGCTGTGCAGGTCTCGCGCGTCACCTCTGCACCATCCTGAAGGGTTGCCTGAGCCGGGGCGCCGGAGATCAGGTCGAGTTTCGCCACGAGATCCGGCGGCAACGTGAGGAATCCGCCGAAGCCGGTCACGATCACCGCATCCACGTAGGCAGTACGCCCCGTCGGGCCGAGGAGCTGCAGCCTGATAATGGCCTGCAGGGCCGCGTTGACGGTGCCCTCAATCATGGAAGCGGCCGATCATCTGCGCTTGGGATTCCCCCTGGGGCTTGAGCCTCAGATCGACGAACGATGGTGTTCCTCAACCGAGCGCGGCACAACTCGGAAGCGAGAACCACCGCAGCCGAAGCTGACGGTGGTTCTCTGACGGAGTTCCTCCGCCGACTCACAGAGGCCCTCACCTTACACCTCCTCAGGAGTGGGCGGCCAGAGCCCGATCGGCCTCAGCGTAAGCGACGCTGGCTCGCGGCCCCGAGTAGTATCGAACGCGAGCACGCATGGAGGGGAAGACACTCGATCTACGATCGTCGAGTTGTTCGTGGAGGAAGGACCGGCTGCGGATACAGCAGCGCTCTGCGTAGCTACTGGTACGTACGGCGGTCGCGAGCCGGAAGCCACAGGGGGTCTAGCTTCGCTCGCGCACGAATATCTCAGCCGTCGAGCGGTGAGTATCCGGGCTCACGAGGAAACACGGCGTGCATCCACCGTTACTCCCGCCCAGACGGGTGTAGGAACCAAGCTGTCCAATCAGGTCAAGGAGGCACTCGATCAGGGTGACCCTATGGCAGCGGTCACAGCGCTGAACGACGCTGTTGCGAACCTTGCTACGCGCCTCGCGAACGTTGCTGCGGCCGACGCCAGTGCTCACAACCAACTAGTCCTGAGCCTTGCTGGGCTCTCGGAGGAGAACAACATTCTCTGGTGGGTCATCAGTAACTACTCGCGAGAGTTGGGTCGGCCGCGCGGCCAGGCGTCACCCAAAGAACTGGTCCTGCCTTCGGCATACGAGCTGGCGGGCCTTGTCACGCATGCCGTGCCGCCGAGGGTTTCGATCGAGTACCTACGCCACGTGTCGTCGTCTACAGAAGGCGAAACGCCTTCGCAACTCACCGTCGCGGAAGCCCTGGAGGCAACCACCTCTGGCTGGCGAGACTCGGCGACGGCAATCTCACCGGAAGAGGACCCGGACTACCTCTTCCCGGTACTCGTCGGCTTGCGACTCATGAGGGAGACGCCTGCAGGTGAGTGGGAGCAGGCACTTCTGGACCGGACCGGGCTCTCGACGGAGTTCGCTGACGCCCCGGAGAACGTGGGATTACAGTTCCTGCACGAACTCTTGCTCACCCGCTGCCTCGACGGGGCGTGACACCTTGAATCCGAATCCGAACGACACTGCGGCGGGCTTCGTTGCGTTACCGTCCGCGGGTGCACTGACGGTCGAGGAAGCGAACCAGACCGCCCGTTCCTCGGTAACGCGAGTGATTATCCCGGTGGGCCTCGCCGGCGTCGGGAAGACAACGTTACTTACGGAGCTATACGGAAAGTTCCTTCAGGGCCCGTTTGCTGGTCATCAATACGCTTGGTCCCGAACGCTTCACGGGTTCGAGCAGCGCTCGCATCACGCGCGGACAACCTCAGGCCGGGCGACCCCAGAGACACTTCGGACACCGCTCGCTGACCGCGACGTGTTCTTGCATCTCCGACTCGCGCCCGAAGAGGGCGCGGCGCCTGCACGAGACCTCTTGATCGCCGATTGGCCAGGCGAGGAGTTTCGGGCGATGCGGGACGACGTACAGACAGCAAGAGCCCACCCGTTTCTCTACCGCGCTGACCACGTTGCCTTCCTTGTGGACGGTGGGCGCTTCGGAACGCAGGCACTGCGACAAGAGGCTCGCCACGATACCGACATGTTGATCCAGAGCATTCTCGACGCTGGCGTCGATGGAGCCGTGAAGTCTGTCATCTACACGAAGTGGGACGCAGCGCTGAACGGAGACGGCGCCGACCAACTCGAGGACTTCGTCGAGGCGTTCGAGGGAGAGATCCGCCGCAAGCACGAGGCCCGCGCGGGTGAGCTTCAGTTCATTCGGACGGCGGCTCGTCCGGAGTCTGGCTCCGAGGTGTGCCGCGGGAAGAACCTGGATGAGGTCCTCCGGACTTGGCTTCGTTCCGCTCGCCGACCGCTCGAGGTGCCCGCATCCACCGGGGTCCAAACGACACGAGAGTTCGATCGCTTTCGATCTAGCTCGCCGCAGAGGGCCGACTGATGCACCAGGCGTTGCTCGTAGGTCTGCCGTCATCCGGCAAGACGACGTTCCTCGCAGCCTTGTGGCACGTCATCTTTGTCCGGGATGTCGATGGTGCCCTTGAGCTAGAAGTTCTGCATGCGCCCTTCGACCACTTGAATGATCTGACCGGTCGCTGGCTACGGTTCGAGGTGGCCAACCGAACAAGCATCGACGCTGAGCAGACTGCCACGATCAGAATCAAGCCTGGTGACGGGGAATCCACCACCGAGATCGTCGTACCCGACCTCGCCGGCGAATCAATCAAGCGGAGCCTTGCGGATCGCCAATGGCCAACTGGTTTTCGGGACTACGTGCACGACTCCACGGGCGTGTTGCTCTTCGTTCACCCGAAGGAGACAAGCGAGCCATGGCCGATTCTCGACGCGATGGAGATCGCGGGCGAGGAAGCACTGCCATCTCAGGAATCTGGCGCGGCGGACGCGTCAACCGAGAGTGAATGGAGCGCCGAGCAAGTACCGACGGACGTGCAGCTCGTCGACCTACTCCAGCTTCTTTGCACGGAGATTGCGACGGGACACTTCAGGCTCGCCGTGATCGTATCTGCTTGGGATCTGGTGGAGGAGCAAGGCACCCCGTCAGAGTGGTTAGCCAAGGAGCTCCCACTGGTTGATCAATTCCTGAGAAGCCACGACCACTCGCGCTTTGATGTTCGCGTTTACGGAGTCTCCGCGCAGGGTGGTGAGCTCCCTCAGGAAAGCGATCGCCTCAAGTCCCTCCTCAGCGCTTCTGAGCGGATACGCGTCGTGCGCGACGCGAACGCAGAATCGCATGACATTACCGAGCCCCTCCGGTGGGTCGTCGATGTCGATACGGGGTGATACCAGTCGCGGTGGCGAGGCGATGCGAGTCGCTCAAGCCCTCCATGGGTACCGCAACGGGCACGACCTATTGGCGAGTTCCCGTCGGCTATCCAGGGAGGGGGAGCGAGCCCTCCTCGAGTTGTCTGATCTCTCCGGGTCGGCCGCTAGAACTCGCGGGTTCGAGAGCTACATATCGGGATACGCGGTGCCGGGCGAACGCCTCTACGCGTTTGCGCGGACGTGGTTGGCGGATGGAGACGCAAGGCCGGGTTCGGTGTGGACCCACACGCTGCTTCTGACACCTGAGCAGATGGCGCTGCCGAATGTAGCTAGTCTCGCCCAATGGTTCCGTAGGCCGCAGTCCGTCGATCACGCGGTTGAGTACGCAAGCCCACTTGAGATCGATGAGCACAACATTGCTGAGCCTCCAAATGCGCCCAGATCGCCGCACCGCTCGACCGAAACCAGCATCCGTCTAGCCGATATCGTCGCGTCTCTGTACCAGAGCGATAGTGCGAATCACGCGATTCTTCTGCCGGCGGCATCCGCCGCTGACTACGAAGAAGTCCTGCTTCATATCTGGTCCATTCAGTGGCCCGAGCTCCGCGAGCACTTCTCGTTCTGCACTGGAGCCCTATCCTTCCGTCAAGTCGCTGGCCGCCCCTTCGATCTACAGGTCATCCCTCAAGATCGCGCAACGACGATCGGGCGGGGCGCGGCTCAGGAAGTGCTCCTCTTGGGTGCCGAGCTCGGCGCTGACTCACTCTCGGCCACATGGGCCATGGGTCTTCGACCAGATGACGCTGCCTTGCGCGAGCTGAGAGCCTTCGTGTGGCAATTCGGGCCGCGGCTTGGGCCGGACCGATTGTCGTTCGGGCGTCTAGTACAACTTCACTCGATCGCTCGGGGAATGTCGGATCGCACGGATTGGCAGGCACTTCTGGAGAGCATCGGTGCCTGGTACCCGCAACTGTCGAGTGCTCAGGCATTGAAGTCATGGGCACTCGACGAATCCGGACCGAGGCCTACCGAACCGCTCACGAGTCTGGATCGGCTGTCAGTCCTGTCGCGCTCGGCCGCCGGCTCTGCCTTCCCAGGATGGTGGCACTCGTTGAGCAACTCGTTCCTGCAAGCATTATCAGCTGATGAGCCGGGGTTCGGGGTATTCCTGCGGGAGTTTCCCGCCTTCGCGACCGCGGATGCGCGCGCAGCCCTCGTGCGGCTCGCGGCCGACGATCTCGAGGCCGAGGCGTTCGTTCAGCTCATTGGGTGGTGGCCGGATGCGGTCACGTCGAGCGCATTCGACCTCAGGCCTTCCATTGTCATGGACCCGGTACTCTGGGAATCGAAAGGCGCTAGGCCCCGTGCACTTACGTGGCTCGCCGGAGCTGACCTAGACGACTCTTTGGTCGCCGAGATAGTACGCGCTGTAATCGCCGCGGGGCCGTCCGTTGCCTTGACTGACCTTGCTGACGGATTGGGTAGCCGTGCGATCGAAGCTGCCTTCGACGTGCTCGGCGAGAGTTCGGATCAGGAGGAGGTTCTGCCAGCTAGGCCCGAATGGGCGGCGACTCTACGCTCACATGCGAAGGAAGGTGTTTCGTGGCTCGGCAGGACCGAGAGGCCGTCTACAGCCCTCGCAAAGCTCGTCCTCGACCAATTCCAGCCGGGGGACCGTCGGCTCCGCGTTCTCGAGAACAAGCGTTGGAGCGAGATCGCAAGGGTTGATCCCTCCACCACTGCAGGAACCTCGGTTCGTGCGTTCGCACTCGGTGTTGGGCTCCGCGATGACCGCGCGTCCGCGAGTTCCCTCGTGGCCCAAGTCTTTCAGACCGTCTACGACTCCGCTGAGGCCGGTCGCCTCAGTGATGATGACTGGAACAAGCTGACACGTGCCTTCCCGAAGCCGCCACGGTCACTGCGGAGGCTCATCCGTCGCGGTGGGGTCGGAAGGGGGCAGATCCTGAGAAGAGCACTCGTCGAGGCATTCGGACAGCGGGATTGGCCCGTCGCCGATTTTCTCGAAGCCGTCAGCGACACCTCCATGCTGGCTCGCATGGTTACTGAGAATGTCCGAACCAAGTCGGGTAGGAAGCTAGGTCGGCGACTCAACGCCGCCATTCAGGGGGGCGATCTGCTCCTCAGCGATCCACAACGCAGCGCGCTGGGGACCTGGATAGACGACTAGGCGCCAGCGGGCAGCTGCGGACTTTGCACGCGACGTTCGAGCTCCTACTGCTCGGCCATCAGCCCCCCAGCGGAGTCGCCGGACTTGGTGACTGCGCCATCTCACAAAGCTGCCCTAGCGGCGGCCACGATCGGTTGCGCGTGTGGAGCCGTTACAATCTCCCTATGGACTCACCCCTGCACATCGAGCGCGTCTTACTCGTGGCAGGCGGCCGGGGCAGCGGGAAGAGTACCCAGCTAAGAGCGATGTTCCTTGACCCGCGACTGGGCTACGACGGTCAGATTCCAACGATCCGGAGGCCTCGCGAGAGATACAGGTTGTCGCCTGACAGGCAGCTCTACGTTCGGTTCAGCTCTCCGCACGAGAGCAATGCGACACTGGAAGAGTTCCTCAACAAGATAGAGACGAAGTCCGTCTCCGGACGCTGGTGCTTTGCAGGTGCCGTTCAGATCGAGTCCACAAACAGGGTGCCGGACCTTCGCGACGTGGTCGACGCCATCGTCCAGAGATTCTCGCCCGAGCGCATTCGGATCGCCCTTCTCTCGCCGGATCGCCGGGGTCGGCAGCTGGCCGACGCGAATGACCACTTGGAGAACCTGCGCGAAGCGGCGCCAGTCGTCGAGGTCATGTCCATCGATGCCCGAACCCGCGAAGGGAATGGCTTGCTCCTCGCGGACACCTTCGACTTCGCCTGAAACGAGAGGGAGTGCCGCGCCGAATGGCCAGCCTCCCTTCAACGGGCAGCCCGCCACCAGCAGCGGTGGCGTAGCGTGAAGTCCATAGCTCGCGCGCGTGCAGATATCGTCCGACCCAAAAACCTGCCGGGGTGACCCCGCCCGTCTTGCCGGCGGACAACATCTAAGTGGGATGCTGCCCCGATTTCGTGGGAGCATGCCCGTGGGTCGGCGAGCCAGCGACGACCAGGCCTGTCCCTACGCGTCGGCCGACCCGTGGAGCGCCCCGGCGCGCAGCCTCATCTCGCCTAATCATCCCTGCATCCCCAGGTCGACACTCCCGCTCGGCTCGTATTCCTGATGTTGTAAGCTCGTATTCCGAACGTTGTAGGGTTCTACGGAGTTCTGTGGAACGGGCAGCCCGGATAGTCGGACCGCGGTGGATCCGCGCAGGGACGCACGCCGAGCTCGAGAGTACCGCCAGATGAATGAGCAGCCGACCGATCTAGTCGAGCACTGGCACGAGGCTGAGGCTGCGCGAGGGACGTCGCCCAAAGGCGTCCCGAATACCGGCCTGCACGTCCTGGAGATCTTCCGAGAGCAATGGCCGCTTGACGAGAGACATTACCTGACGGAGGGCGGCGGGCAGGTCAAAGGGCTGAGTGGTCATTCGGGCGACATCATCATTCGCCGGTACGCGCCCAACTTCAGGTCGATCGGAACCGAGGCAGGGAGGACGAGCAGGTCCACCCCTGGGGCCGCGCAGCGCCTCGCCGCAAGGTTGAACGAACTTCCGGCGACGATCGGTAACGATCGCGGACAGCGAGCCGATCGTGCGGATCGCATGCAGCGCTGGATCGTGAATGAAGTGCTGGCCCGCGTACTCGCTCCCAGAGGACCGGCCATCGAGATCCTCGACGGTGAGCCGCTCGAGCGTGCGTTGAACCGGCATCTGGATGACGCCGCGGGCGATATCACCTGGGTTCGAGCCGCCGAGAGGCTGCTCGCCGCAACCATAGACGTAGTGACCAGGGATGCCGACGTTCCGCACGGCGACCAACTGCGTCTTGGTGATACGGCGTTGGTACTGTCGGAATTGCCGACTATGGCCGATGTCGAGACGTGCGCTGCGGCCGTCGCGGACCAGATGCGGTGCCTGCTCCTCACGCCCAACGCGCGGGTACTGGCCTCAGCTCAGTTGCTGGAGGCAAACGAACTCGATGCCGTTGAGGTTGAGAGCGCGTCGCGCTTCGTTGCCCGGCTGATCGACATCCCAGGCCGCTTTGAGCCCGTCCGCCGCGATGAAATGATTCACACACTCAACGAGCGACTCTAACCATCAGCGAGTGCATCGGCGGGATCAAGCGGCAGCCCAGGCCGCAGTTCAGAGGCGTCGATGCGGATCTTCGTTACTTGCCATTCCGCCGACAGAACGACATCGACGGGCATCCTAGGAATCAATGGAGTCAGCGTAGTCCAGCCAACAACCTCGGGTGCTGAGTCTCCCGTCGATCGACACAACACCAGGTACCACCGCGGCCGCCTCGATCCAACCTCGAACTCGTTTCGAGTTAGATAGACGGTCGGGTCACGCCCTCGATAGCACTTCACCTCGAGCCGGCACAACTCCCCCGCCAAATTGGGAGACGAGATGTCCCACCCCATGGCGTCCGAGATCAAACTGACCCGTCGCGCTTTGCGCGCAAGATCGGGGCGGCCTCGTGCTTCGAGAAAGTCCCGGCAAGCTGACAGGACGACGTCCTCGCCGGCCTCCCCGAGCTCACGGAGCGCCTCAGCGTCGTACTTTGACGCAGCGGCCAGTAAGATCGCGTCGCGTTCATCGTCATCGAACATCTCTTCGAAGAGGGCCGACGCGTCCTCCGGTAGGAACTCCTCTCGCACCTCACCGCGTGCGGTCGAGGCGCTCAGCCAAGCGGGCAAGGAGTCAAGGATCATCGCGCGTACCAGTTCGCGGGCGACCTCGGTTTCGTCGTCGTCAGGGAGTGCGAGGCTCCGCGCTGTGGCGCCGAGGGTGGTACCTTCGCGCGTCAGCCACCCTTGTTCCGCAAGCCACTGCTGGGCGACCAGCAGGCCCTTCGACGAGAGGAACCCTCCAGACGGCGTTGCTCGGTACGAGGCAAGGAGCTCCGAGTCGGCATGACGACCACGGCCCACGATGCGCAGCACGCGCGCCGCCGACCGCAAGAGGTACGACCCTGGAAGGCTCTCGGGCCGCGCGCCGCCACCGTCATCCGGCAAGATGCCTGGCTACCTCCGCGAGGTCGCCCTGATCGACACCGAAGTCGGCCTCGCCCTCAAGGCCCTCCTCGGGCGTCGCGGGAAGCGACATCACTGTGAGCCCAGGGTCGTGCAGCAGCTCGCCCAAGCGCTCGGTCTTCTCGCGGAGGCGCGACTCGACGACTTCATCGATGGTCTCGGGACTGCCGAGGATCGTCACTCTAGTCTCCGTCTCGGGATCCAGGCCGAGCCGGTGGATCCTGTCGACGCTCTGCAGGTAGTGTCCGGCGTTGAAGGTCCGCTCCAGGTAGATGGCGTCGTGGCACGCGTGGTGCAGGCTCACTCCCTCCCCGAGCGCCGCGGGGTTCGCCAGCAGCACGTGGCAATCCGGATCAGAACGGAACCGCCTCAACTGATCCGCGCGATCGTGAACTCCGCCATGAACCAGCGCAGGCGAGTAGTCCGTCAGCTCGTGGCGATACAGCGTTTCGAGGTTTCTGACGAAGTTCGACCACACGAGGGTCTTCCTCCCGGCACGGACGTTCTCCTCGATCGCCGCCTTCAGGAACTCGAACTTCCACGGCGTCTCGTAGTTCGGATACGCTCGCAGGAGGCCGTCGAGGTCGGTGTCAGGCGGCACATCCAACGGCGGGTGCCGAAAGAGCACGGGATCGTGGGGGTGACTTCCCGCGATCAACAGGCTGGGGTTCGTCGCTGCCTCCAACAGGTACATCGTGATGCGCCCGAACGCCCGCAAATCGATGCGCGCGCGGCGGGATGCGTCGAACAGCCCCCCGTACCGCCCCACGATCGCTCCGTATATCTCTGCGTGGAGCGGATGGAGATCCCGGTGCTCCGTGCGGATAAGAGGTTCTGGAAGGTCTAGTTCAACCTTGGTCGTCCGAACGAACAGAGGTGCGATTCGACGTGACACCTCCCGAATGCCATCCTCGTCTCGGGCATCGCGTGGTATCAGTTGACGCGCGCTTCCCGGCCACACGAAGTCGAAGAGCGCATCAAGGTCGAATACTGACTGCGGGGCGGGCGTCCCGGTCAGGATGTCGCGACGCACGGCCAGATTGGCCAGGTTCAAGCAGTTCCGGCCCCACTCTCCAGCCCACCCGCGCTTCATGCGATGGGCCTCGTCGAGGATCATGTGCGTCTTCCTGGCCGCCACCCACTCCGCGAGTTCATCGAATCCGGACTCGAGCCGCTGGTAGTTGACCAGGAGAACCTCGGCGGGAGGAACGACGCCTCCCGTAAACCGCACCACAGCCGGGACCGGATCGAAGGAGGACTCCGCCTCGTCCTCCCAGGACTCGAACGCCGCGAGTGGCGCCACCACGAGGAGTCGCTCAACGCGAGCTGCCCGACGTTCAGCCTCGTACGCTCCGTAGGCGACGCTCGTCTTCCCGGCTCCTGGAACCGAGAAGTTGGCACCGTTAGCGAGCGCGAGCAGCTTGCCGAGGTCGCGGATCTGGAACGGCCGCAAGGCACGCACGAAGCGACTACCTTCAAGTGCCTCAGCGACGGCGGCCCCGTCCAGGGGTGGCGGAGACTCCAGCGCCACACTGAAGCGCTCCGAGTCCGCGAGACGGCGCCGCACCAAGTCGAGTGCATCGCCCTTCCACTCGACACCCACTTCGTACTCGCGGAAGTACTCTGCCACCCAATTCAGGTGGGCCAGGAACTCGCTGATCGGAACGTTGACGCGCGTCCGCGGTGAGCGTCCCTTCGTGCCCCACTCCGTCTGAACCCTGAGCCACACAAGCTCCGGTACGCCCGGGCCGCGCGAGACGACGACATCGGTCGTCCCTGCTCTGTGGTCTATCGAAACAACGCTACGCATCGACCTTGTTCGCTTCGGCCAGCAGATTCACTTCCTTCCGGAGATCTCCGACCGCGTGGTCGAGAGCCCCGTGGTCGAAACCCGGACCCTGCTGTGCGGTCGGAAGGGCGTCGCGCGCGCGGGCCACCTTCTGCTGCGCTTGCTTGACGAGCCGCAGCGGCGTGGACTGCCGCTGCTGGTCCTTCCTGTGCTCCTCGCTGTCCTGCGACGCCTGCGTGATCCGTTCCTTGATCTCCTCGTACAGTTGCGCCTTCGTCAGACCGCCACCGGCCGGCGCGTCCGGATCCGCACCGTAGAGTTCGGCGACTCTCACAAGGAGGCGCTTGGGATCGATGGTGGTCGCGTCCGTACCACCCAACCCATCGAGGATCGCGAGCCCGTCGTCGATGTCGCCGTCGCTGGAACCACTGCCATTCGTAGCGCCGCCGCCGACCAGCGGCAGGAGGTGGTCGTCATCATCGAACAGCGGCTCGACGTACTCGGTGAGAAACTCGTTTGTGTCCCAGCGTCGCAGGTTTCGGTAAGTGACGCCCACCAATACTCCAGCGATACGCCCGTCGCGGACGCGCCGTGCCTGTTCCGGGTCGTTCCGCCGGATCTTCACCAACACACCTGCATGCGTGACGATTCCGAACTCAAGCTGCCCACTCTCGCGGAGATTGTCGGCGAGTACTCCAAAGCCGGGCGTCTCAGTGAGGATCTCCCCGATAATCGTCTGTGCGTGCTCCGAGTAGGGAGCATCCCTCAGCACGGCCGCATCGGCGTGAGACTCGATGTGGGCTCGAATCCGATGGCTCGAGGGATTCAGCAGGACGCTGTCCAAGGACAGTGTGATGGCGGGCAGCGGCTCTGAAGCATTCTGCCAGACTACCGAGTAGGTCTCAGTCGCAGCTTTCGACTTCGCCGCGATTTCGGCGATCCGCGCTTCCTCGGTCGGCGGCATTGTGCGCTCCTCCGCGGCTCTGTTCTGGGGGTCATCTCATGATAGACGGCCCCTCGCCGTTGGCGAGCTGCCCGATCGCCGACTCTCGAGCGCTTCGAGGAGTCTCTCGGTACCTGTCGCGAGATCGCACTCCCAGATCTCGACCACCCACCAGCCGTCCTTCGTCAGCGCCTCCGCCGCCGCACGATCGCGGTCTCGGGTTCGCTGGATCTTGGCCCGCCAGTACTCGGCGTTGGTGGCAGGCAGGCGGTCGCCGCGACGGCAGTCATGGCCGTGCCAGAAGCACCCGTGCACCTGCACCACTGCGCGGTACCTCGAAAGGACGATATCGGGGTGTCCGGGCAGGTCCCTGCGATGGAGCCGATAACGATAGCCGGCGGCGTGCAGTGCACGCCTGACTAGCAACTCCGGCCCGGTGTCACGTGAACGCACGCGGGCCATGATCCGACTACGCGCGGCCGGGTCGACGGTGTCAGCCACTCTCCCTCACCTCGAACCGGGAGGCCGCCGTCTCAAAACGATGCTCGCACATCAGCACTCCGGCTTCGCCATCACCGGCGCCAGGGTAGCGTTCGGCCGTGTGGCTCATGCCGCGATCGATTAGGCAGGCGACTCGACCATCGGATTCAGGCACTCGCGAATGATCCACTCCACGGCTGGGACGCAGACCGCGTCGCCAAACCCCGAGAGGGCCTGATTATCGGAAACGGACTCCGGCACTTGGAAGTCCGCGGCACCCTGCAAGCGAGCATACTCGAGCGGGGTCATCCACCGTACCCTCACGTCGCCGCGATATGCCTCAACGAGCGCCTGCTTGCTGGACCCACCGCCCGAGGTTCTGAGACAGCCAGCGATCGCGTCCGCCCTTATCTCCCATACGGCGCGCCTGTTCCGCGTCCGGCGGTAGGCGGTGGCCCACGAGGTCGACCGGCCGCCGGCCATTCGCGTCAGGCGCTCGCGATGCCGTTCCGCCAAGGAGGCCACGAACTTGCGCACCCTCTCGGCACCCCACCACCGCTCGTCGTTCTCCGCAAGGCGTTCGACGACATCCTTCAGCGATGCTTGCGCGTTCGGCGGCACCGGACAGGACAATGGATCGAGACCCAAGTCAGCGTTTGCTTCGATGAATCGCATCAGCGGCGGCGGTCGAAGCAGTGATTCGTCCCACCCCGCTCCGTGACCCGCACCGCCGCCGGCTCGACCAACGATGAAGAGGCGTCTACGGCTCTGCGGTACGTGCCACCTTGCGTCGGTGATGAGCAGGTCGCAGCCGTACCCGAGGTCGCGAAGGCGGGCGAGTGCGGCACGCAAGTCGGCACCTTGCCCCGACGTGAGGAAACTAGGAACGTTCTCGATGAGAACGAAGCGTGGGCGGCGAGCACCCATCTCCTCCAGGACTCGAGCGAACTCCCAGAACAAGCCCGAGTGCTCTCCACCTAGCCCGCGACGCTTGCCGGCCAGGGAGAGATCCACGCACGGGAACGAAGCCGTCGCAAGGTCCACATCGGGGATGTCGGCGCCGCTGACCTGCCGCACGTCCCGGAGATCGAAATCGGTACCCCGGAAGTTGGCGCAGTACATATCCCGTTTGAACGCCTTGATGTCATTGGCGTAGCGAACGCTCCAGCCAGCGCGTTCGAGCGCCATCCTGACGAGTCCGATGCCAGCGAAGAACTCAGCTGCGGTCCCGACGTTGCCACGCCTCAGGCCATCGTGCATAACGTCCGACCTAACTGATCATTTAGGCGCCCGCTTTACTGGTTTATCTTATCACGTACGTGCCTGCGGTTGCGACTCATGCGGCGGCCAAGCCCCTCCGACAAACGGCGGAACTCTTGGATCCTCTAGGTCCGAATGCCCGACCGTCGTGAGACGTCTCCTCTCGCAGACGCGGCATGAGTGGTTGGCGCTGTATACACGGCGTACACTCCACCACATGGGAGTGACACCTCAGGAAGTACCCGGTGCAGCGCGCCCTCGAGGCGCGTGGTTGCGCCAACTCAGGGTCTCGATGGAGATGACTCAACGCGACCTCGCCGGCGAGCTCGGCGTTTCCACCAACACTGTCGCTCGATGGGAACGCAACGAGGTCGAGATGCGGCACCCGCAGATGCTGCGCCTCGCGCTCGATGCGGTCCGTCATAAACGGGGGCAGCGGAAGCTGTCCGCGGATGATCACATCGCGACGCGTTCGCCGACTCACCAGACCGCTGCCCCCGAATCGGGCGCGGGCACCCTCTTCAGGCTCGCCGAGCGCGGCGCGACGTTCGCAACTCGCGAGAGAGCCGAAGCCCTGGCATCGGGCATTCCGGAGGGGGATGTCACCATCGACTTCAGCGGCGTGAAGGCAGCAAGCCCTTCGTTCTTGGACGGGTTGATCGGTGTGCTGTCAGAGCGCACCGCCTCGACGGCGCTGACCGGCCTGACGGTCGAGATGGAACAGCTCGCGGGCCTGATCGTCGCTCGACGTGGCGTCGGTGGCCGATTCAGGCTGCCAGCGGCGTGAAGTGTTCTATCGCCGGGCACCTGAATGGAGTCGAGGCAGTCATGAAGTAAGGACCTAGAAGAGCCAGTCGGGGCGGGCTGCCTCAGCAAAGCTCGCCCGCCCCGACCGGAGACACACCAGGCAGTCACCTGGCACGGATCGCGGAGGAGCGGCGGGGGCCGCGTCCGCAGCAGACTCGAGAGGCGCTCTCGGTGCCCGCTTTTCCCGTTACGCACAGCATACCGCGTAATCGCGGTGGTCTCGATCGACGGTGGCCCGAGGTATCGGCTGTCGCGAGTCCCACGGCCTCGACGACCCGCGATGCTGCACCTAGAGGCACCCCCGATCTCGCCGTACAAGACCCGGCAGGACTTGGCGGCATCCTCAGCCCAACCGCGTCAGGAGGCTCGCGATGACGTAGCACGACGTACGTCTGGCCGGGCGGAGTCACTCGATAAGCAACACCCGCCCGGCCAGTTAGCACCGAGCCTCAAAGGCCCGGCACAATCGGAACGGCAGGGGGCGTTTAGCCCGCCCCCGAACCAAGCGAACCCCGGAGGTACAAGCTCCAATGTCCGCGTCTTCCGCATCTCCAGACGACCAGAGGATACTCGACCGCTGCCCGCGCTGTGAGCTGTCAGTCGACAGTTTCTGCGAAGAACACCGCCCGAAGCGCTCGCCGCAGTTCGCCAACGAGTACATAGAGATCAGACGCGCGCTCTACCACAACCGAGCGAACTCGCGACAGGACAAGAGCGCCATCCTGGACGACATTTGCGATGTCACCGGCTACCACCGGGACACCGTGAAACGGAAGCTCACAGCGAAGAAACCGCAGGGAGCCCCGAAGAAGCGAGGGCGGAGGACGAAATACACGAAGGAGGACGCCGATGCGCTCCTGTATCTTCGGGAGGCCTCGCGGTTCATCGACGCTCGGGGACTCAAGTCGCGACTTCCCGGCTTGATCAGGAAGATCGAGAAGGGCGGCCATCGTTACTTCCCCCGAGAGGTCAAGAACCACCTGGCGGAGATCTCTCCCCGAACGATAGACCGACTCGTTACGAAGTATGGAGGAGCACGTCCGCACAGCGGTTCCGCTCGGCGCCGGAGAAGTCGACGGGGAACCTACGAGGCCTCGCTGCGAGTGCGCACCTGGGCCGAGTGGCGCAACGAACCGCCCGGCTCAGTGCTCGCCGACCACGTACACCATACGGGCAACGTGGGCGGCGGCCCGCATTGCTACACCATAGACATCCTCGACGTCGCCACGAGTTGGACCTGGCTGCATGCCAGCGAGCGTCTTCAGAAAGACGTTGTCGTGGACATGCTGAGCCGCGCCTATAAGGTGTGGCCCGTGCGGATCCACGCTCTGCACACGGATCGCGGCACCGAGTTTCTCAACGACGAGGTCGGTGAGTGGGTGGAGCAGCACGGCATCGACCACACCATGGGGCGGATTGCGCGCTCGAACGACCAGGCCCGCGTCGAGCAGCGAAACTACACTGCCGTACGCTTGGAACTAGCGGACCACCGGTTTGCCGGCGCGACGGCTTGCAAGGCGTTGAACGACTTCTACGCCAAGTACTGTCTGTACCTGAACTACTTCAGGCCCGTGAGAAAGCTCTCGTGGCGGGGACCGAACGGCGAGAGGGCACCGACACGCTTCCAACCGCCAGCCACGCCGTATGAGCTCATGCTCGCCTCCGGCGCGCTCGACCCAGACGCAAAACAGCGCCTGAAGCAGATCTACGAAGATCTCGACCCGGTCGTGCTCAATGACGAGATCGACAAGGCGCAGAGGAAGGCCATGAGGTACGTAGCGTAGGGTGGATCGAGTGATCCATATGTGACTCCAAGACCAGATCCACCAGTGATCGAGTTTTGTGGCTCACATCAGACCCCCTCACCCTAACCCTCTCCCCCGCAGACGGGGGCGAGGGGATCGGACGGAGAGGGCGAGGGGTGAGAGTCCTCCGGCACCTGGATAGCAGACCCACACCACCCCGGACACACGAAGGCCGCGGACTGCGGTTGCAACCCGCGGCCGGTGCAGCGTCGATGCTGGCCGCCGCGAGGCGGCCCGCGGGACGACGGTTAGGCGAGCGCCTCGTCCAGGCGCTTGGAGAGGTCACCCTTGGGGCGGAAGCCGATGATCTCGCCGACCTTCTCGCCGTCCTTGAAGACCAGCAGCGTCGGGATCGAGCGGATGCCGTACTGGCCCGCGACCATCGGGTTCTCGTCGGTGTTGAGCTTCACGAACTTGACGCGGCCGTCGTAGTCCTCGGCGAGCTCCTCGACGATGGGGGCGACCATGCGGCAGGGGCCGCACCAGGGCGCCCAGAAGTCGACCAGGACCGGGGTGTCGTGATCCAGTACGTCGCCGGAGAAGGTGGCGTCGGAGGTGTTGGTCGGTGCTGCCATCAGGATTCCTTTCACACTGGCCGGCCCGGCGATCGACTCACCGCGCCGCGCGCAACCTAGCAAAGATCGGCGTGTCCCCGCTACCCGCGAGGCGTCTCGCCCCGGAAGCCTCACAGCTACGTGAGCCACCCCGGGGAGCCCGGCCCGGACACGCCGCCGCTTGCCGCGCCCGGAACACGGCCCGGCTCGCACCCCCCACGACGCGGGGTCCGCGCCATTGACAGGGTGTGTACCGGGCACATACGATTCTAGATACCCCACTGGGGTATGTCAACGAGACGGCTCAGCGCGGGACTCGCGGGGACCACGGCCATGAACGACTCGGCACACCCCGACCAGGTCGGCGCCCGGCTGCGGCGCATCGAGGGCCAGATCCGCGGCATCGCCCGCATGATCGAGAACGACCGCGCCTGCGAGGACATCGTCACGCAGCTCATGGCCGTGCGCTCCGGGATCGACACCGCCGGCGCGCTGATCCTCGACACGCACCTCGAACGCTGCCTCGCCGAGGACGACAGCCCGGAGCGCATCGCGCAGCTCCGCGACGCGATGAAGCTGTGGTGGCGCTTCGCCCCCGGCGCGGCCGGCTTCGCCGGCGGCAGCGACGCCGACGCCGAGCCCGCCGAGCAGCCGGCTCCGTAACCCTCGACCCCCGCTCGGGGGCCTCGCCCGCTCCCGGAAGCTACGAGGCTGCCTGCTCGCCCTCGGCGGCTGCGGCGCGCAGCGCGTCGACGATGCCCGCCGCGGCGGCGCCGTCGGCGGTGCGGATCGCGTTGGCGATCGCCCGCGCGTCGCTCGAGCCGTGGCCGATGTAGACCGTGCCCTGCAGGCCCAGCAGCGGGGCCGCGCCGTAGACGCGATAGTCCAGCCGGTCGCGCATCCGCCGCGCCTCGCGGCGTATCAGCAGCCCGCCGATGCGCGCGCGCAGGGACTGCGAGGCCGCCTCGCGGAGCTCCTCGAAGAGCATCGAGCTCAGGCCCTCTGCGAACTTGAGCACAGTGTTGCCGGTGAAGCCGTCGGTCACGACCACGTCCGCCGGCCGCGACGGCAGGTCACGGCCCTCGACGTTGCCGATGAAGTTCAGGCCCGAGGCGGCGAGCAGGGCGTGCGCCTCGACCGTGACCTGCGAGCCCTTGGTCGCCTCGCCGCCGATGTTGAGCAGCGCCACCTCCGGCTCGGCCAGCCCGCGCGTGGTGCGCATGTAGGAGGCGCCGAGGACCGCCCACTGCAGCAGGTGCGACGGCCGCGCGTCCGCGTTCGCGCCGCCGTCCAGGAACAACAGGACGCCGCGGGGCATGGGCAGCAGGATGCCGATCGCGGGCCGCTCGACGCCCGGCAGCCTGCCCAGCCGGACCAGCGAGACGGCCAGCACGGCGCCGGTGTTGCCGGCCGAGATGAAGGCGTCCCCCGCGCCCTCGCGGATCAGCTCGATCCCGACGGCGATCGAGGTGTCCCGGCGGCGCAGCGTGGCGCGGGCGTCGTGGTCGCCCATCGCCACGACCTCGGGCGCGTGGACCACCTCGATGTTGGGCGTGGGCCCCTCGACCCGGTCGAGCTCGGCGCGGATCTGCTCCTCGACGCCCACGAGCACCACCGTGATGCCGTCGCGGGCGGCCTCGACGGCGCCGGCGACCGTGGCCTGCGGGGCGAGGTCGCCCCCCATCGCATCGAGGACGATGCGCGTCACGCGGCGACGCCGGGCTCTGCGGCGTGTTCGAGCACCGCGATGAGCCGGTCGTCGCCCTCGCGCGGCGGCGCGCCGTCGTAGTCGCCGTGCCACGCGGCTACGTGCAGGCCGGCGAGCCGGGCGGCGAGCTCGATCTCGCCGGCGGTGATGATGCGCAGCGTGAACTGCTGCGTGACGCGCTGCAGCGGCCCCTCGGGCGGCTGCACGTCGAAGTGGTACGTGACCTCGCGCAGCGACTCGACCGGCCGCCCCTCGACGGCCACGAGCTTGGTGACCGTGCCGCCCTGCGAACCCGGCTCGTGCGGCAGCTCCCGCGTCCAGTGCTGGAGGACCGGACGCGGGCCGGGCAGCCAGTCGTCCGGGTGCGGCGCCTCGACGTCGACGACCGCCTGCCCGCCGGGCGCGAGGTGTCGCGCGACGGTAGCGAGCGCGGCGGCCACCTCGGCCGTCGTCGTCATGTGCTGCAGGCCGCCGAGCGGGACGAGGACCGCGCCGAAGGGCTCGCCGAGGTCGAGCGTGCGCATATCGCCCTCGACCAGCCGCAGCGGCAGCCCTTCGGCGCGTTCGCGGGCGGCGGCGAGCATCGCCGGGCTGATGTCGACGCCGGTCACGCGCGAGCCGGCCGCGGCGAGCGGCACGGCGACGCGCCCCGTGCCGCAACCCAGCTCGAGCACGTCACGTCCCCCGACGAGCTCCATGTAGAGCCCGAGGTCGTCGTTGAACCCCTCGAGGTCGAGGTCGTAGAAGCGCGCTATGGGCGCGAAGGGGTCGGTGTGAGCGTCGAGCATCGTCTCGATGCTAGGTTCGCGCTCCGCCGGGGGTCAACGCGGGCGACTCACCCGCGACACTTCGACTCCGCGCGGTACTCGTCGATGAGGCGCTGACGTCCTCGGGGCGGGTGCCGGCTGCCCTGGCGCGCTGTTCGCCGTACTCAAGCGCGCGCTGCCAGGCGCGCTCGTCGTCGACCGCATCACGCTCTTGAGGCTCGTTGCACTGCATCCTGTGGGGTCCCCTTCGACGGCGGCGCTCTTCCACGATCTCGCGACGAGTGTGCCGCCGCAACCCGCGTTACTCCGGGGTGCACCACTGCGGAGCCCAACGGCTGCCATCGCGGCCCGCGCGCTCTACCATGTGCGCATGGCACGCGCGCCCGAGGATGCATCCACCCGCGAGCCGTACCAGCCCGTCGCGTGGCGCGACGGGCGGCTGTGGCTGCTCGACCAGACCCTGCTCCCCGCAGAGACCCGCTACATCCCCCTCGACACCACCGAGGACGCCGCCGAGGCCATCACCACCATGCGCGTGCGCGGAGCGCCGGCGATCGGGGTGACCGCCGCCTACGCGCTCGCGGTGGCGGCACGAACCGCGCCGTCGGGCGTCGCCGCGGCCGTCGAGGAGGCCGCGCGGCGGCTCGGCGCGACGCGCCCCACGGCCGTGAACCTGCGCTGGGCGCTCGACCGCGTCGCGGCGCGCGTCGCGGCGGCGGGCAGCGACGAGGCGGCGCGGGACGTCACACTCGCCGAGGCGCGGGCGATCCACGAGGAGCAGCACGACGCCGATGCGCGAATGGCCGAACTCGGCGCTGCGCTGTTCCCCGAAGGCTCCAGCGTGCTCACGCTCTGCAACACCGGCCCGCTCGCCACCGCGGGCGGCGGCACCGCACTCGGCGTCATCGTCGAGGCGTGGCGCGGCGGCAGGCTCGCCGAGGTGCTCGCGTGCGAGACGCGGCCGAGGCTGCAGGGCGCGCGGCTCACGGCCTGGGAGCTGCAGCAGCACGACGTGCCGTTCCGGCTCATCGTCGAGGGGGCGGCGGCCTCGCTCATGGCGGCTGGGCGCGTCGACGCCGTCGTCACGGGTGCGGACCGCGTCGCGGCGAACGGCGACACCGCGAACAAGATCGGCACCTACATGCTGGCCGTGCTCGCCCGCCACCACGGCATCCCGTTCTACATCGTCGCCCCCGTCTCCACCCTCGACCCCCACACGCCGGACGGCGCGTCGATACCCATCGAGGAGCGCGACGACGGCGAGGTGCTGCGCCCGGGCGGCGCGGACCTCGCCGCGCCCGGAGCGCGAGCGCTCAACCCCGCGTTCGACGTGACGCCGGCCGAACTCATCGACGCAATCGTGACGGAGCAGGGGGTGCTGCGCGCTCCCTACGGCCCCTCAATCGCCGCGGCCATCGCTGCCGCGTCGCCCGTCGGCGTCGAGGCCGCGCCGTGAGCCTGCGCAAGGTGAGCACCGGCCGGATCGAGCAGTCCGGGTTCTGGATCTTCTCCAGCTGGAGGTTCTTCACCTCGAAGTCGCAGCACTTCAACCTCAGCGGCGGCGAGTACCGCCGCGCGACGAAGCAGGTGGAGGCGGACGGCGCGGCGCGCATCGGCGAGGACGGCGACCGCGTGCTGTGGTGGACGGACGCCGGGCTGTTCTGGGCCGACGACGACCTCTCCGGCGAGGACGTCGAGCTGCTGGTCTGGGACCGGCAGCGGCGGCAGGACGCGCGGCTCGACCGCCTGCGCAAGATCCGCGCGCGCGACGAGGAGGTCGCCGGGGCACGCCGCGAGCGCATCCCCGACGAGGTGCGCGCGTTCGTGTGGGAGCGCGACGCGGGACAATGCACGCGATGCGGCACGGACGACGACCTGCAGTTCGACCACGTCATCCCGGTCGCGAAGGGCGGCGGCAACACCATCGACAACATCCAGGTGCTCTGTGGAGACTGCAACCGGCAGAAGAGCGACTCGATCGTCTGACGGTCGGGTGAACGGAGAGGCGCGCACGTGACCGCGACGGCCGAGATCGGCGTCATCGGCGGCTCCGGCTTCTATGCCCTCGACGCCCTCGAGGCGCCCGAGCGTGTCGAGCTCGACACGCCGTTCGGGCGCCCGAGCGGGCCGTACGTCGTCGGGACGCTGCGCGGGAAGCGCGTCGCCTTCCTCGCCCGTCACGGCGAGGGGCACACGATCCTCCCGCACGAGCTGCCCGCGCGGGCGAACATCCACGGCTTCCGCCAGCTCGGCGTCGACCGGCTCCTCGCCGCCTCGGCCGTCGGGTCGCTGCAGCAGCACATCGAGCCGGGGCACGCGGTGGTGCCCGACCAGCTCATCGACCGCACGCGAGGGCGCCCGCCGAGCTTCTTCGGCGACGGGCTCGTCGCGCACGTCGGGCTCGCCGACCCGTTCTGCGCGCCGCTCTCGCACCGCCTCGCAAGCGCCGCCGTCGGCGCGGGCGTCACGGCGCACGAGGGCGGCACGCTGGTGGTCATCGAGGGGCCCGCGTTCTCGACGCGAGCGGAGTCGGATCTGTTCCGCTCGTGGGGCGCGCACATCGTCGGGATGACGGCGCTGCCCGAGGCGCGCCTCGCCCGCGAGGCGGAGCTCTGCTACGCCTCGATCTGCTTCGTCACGGACTACGACGTCTGGCACGAGCACGAGGAGGACGTGAGCGCCGACCTCGTCCTGCGCGTGCTGCGCGAGAACACGGAGCGTGCCCGCGCGATCCTCGTCGCGGCGATCGAGGGGCTGGGCGACGAGCAGGCGTGCGAGTGCGGGAGCGCGCTGGCGTCGGCGCTGATGAGCGCGCCCCACCAGGTGCCGGCCGAGACGCGGCAGCGCCTCGCGCTGCTCGTGGACCGCTACTGGGGCCCGGCGGAGGGCGACTCCTCCGAGGGGGGCGCGTCGTGACGCACGCATCCGACCGCGACCGCGCCGGCGTCGGGGACGTCTCGACCTTCGCCGTGCGCGAGGAGCACGACCCGGAGGCCGTGCGCGCGCTGCTCAGCGAGGACCCGGCGTTCGCCGCGTTCGCGCTCGGCCACCTCGAGCCGGACCTGCTGCCGTACTCGCGCTTCTGGACGGCCGAGGGGCCCGGCGGGCGCACCGGCATCGTCATGCACGCGCGCGCCAACCTCGGACGCACCACCGTGCTCGCCGGAGACGCCGACGCGGTCGAGGCGGTCCTGTCGCTCCACCCCGGGCCCGGCGGGGGCTACATGGCGACGTGCGCGCCGGAGCACGTGGCCGTCGCCAGGCGCGTCTACGACCTCGGCGACCCGCTGCACATGATGCGCATGACCGTCGACTCGCACGCCTTCCGCGACCCGCCCGAGTCGGCGATGCGGGGCGTGCGCCGCCTCGTGCGCGCCGACGCCCGGCAGCTCAACACCCTCTACGCCACCGGCGACGGCCCGACCGGCTACCGCGGCGAGCACATCGAGCGCGGCGTCTACTTCGGCGTCTTCGACGAGGGGCAGCTGCGCGCGGTGGCGGGGACGCACATGCTCGCGCCGCACATCGGCATCGCCGTGGTCGGCAACGTCTTCACGCACGCCTCGGCGCGCGGGCGCGGGCTGGCCGGCGCGGTCACCGGGGCCGTCACGCGCGAGCTGTTCGCGCGCGGCTGCGCCACCGTCACGCTGACCGTGGACCCGGAGAACACGCCCGCCGTGCGCGCCTACCGGCGGCTCGGCTACGTGGCCGGCTCGCCGATCGTCGAGGCGCGCATCCGCCGCCGCGACGTGCTCGGCCTCGGTTCGCTGCTGCGCCGCCTCTTCGCCCGCCGCGGCGAGGACGGCGAGGCGCTGGTACGAGCGTCCGCGCGGCCCGACGATGGTAGGGCGGGACGGAGCGATCCATGACGACGACCGCCGAGAGCGACATCGCCCAACCGGGCCTCGCGGCCGAGGGGCTGCGCCGCATCGAGTGGGCGGCGCGCGAGATGCCGGTGGTCGCCGGCATCCGTGAGCGCTTCGCCGCCGAGCGCCCCCTCGACGGCGTCCGCATCAGCGCCTGCCTGCACGTCACGACGGAGACGGCGAACCTCATGCTCGCGCTGCGCGACGGCGGCGCCGAGGTGCGGCTCTGCGCCTCGAACCCGCTCTCGACGCAGGACGACGTCGCCGCGGCGCTCAGCACGCAGCTCGGCGTGCCGACGTTCGCCATCAAGGGCGAGGACTCGGCCGCCTACCACCGCCACCTCCAGCAGGCCGCGGGCGAGAGCCCGCAGATGACGATGGACGACGGCGCGGACCTGGTCGCGATGCTGCACCGCGAGCGCCGCGACCTCCTCGACGGCGTCATCGGCGGCACCGAGGAGACGACCACCGGCGTGATCCGCCTGCGTGCGATGGCGGCCGACGGCGCGCTCGGCTACCCGATCGTCGCGGTGAACGAGGCGGACACGAAGCACCTCTTCGACAACCGCTACGGCACCGGGCAGTCGACCATAGACGGCATCATCAGGGCCACCAACGTCCTGCTCGCCGGCAAGACCGTTGTCGTGGCCGGATACGGGTGGTGCGGGCGCGGGCTCGCCAGCCGCGCGAGCGGCCTCGGCGCCCACGTGATCGTGACCGAGGTGCAGCCGACGCGCGCCCTCGAGGCGGCCATGGACGGCTACCGCGTCATGCCCATCGCCGAGGCGGCGCGCGAGGGCGACATCTTCGTCACCGTCACCGGCGACGTGAACGTCATCGACCGCCCGGCGTTCGACGTGATGAAGTCCGGCGCGATCGTCGCCAACTCAGGGCACTTCGACTCCGAGATCAACCTCCCCGCCCTCGACGCCATGACGGAGGCGCGCCACCGCCCGCGCGAGTTCGTCGAGGAGCGCACGCTCAGCGACGGTCGCCGCATCGTCGTGCTGGCCGAGGGGCGGCTCGTGAACCTCGCGGCGGCCGAGGGGCACCCGGCGTCCGTGATGGACATGTCGTTCGCCAACCAGGCGCTGGCCGCCGAGTGGCTGGCCGACCGACACGCGAGCCTGCAGCCGGGCGTCTACGACGTGCCGCGCGAGATCGACGAGGAGGTCGCCCGGCTGAAGCTGGCGGCCATGGGCATCACCATCGACACCCTCACCGAGGAGCAGGAGCGCTACCTCAGTTCGTGGGAAGAAGGGACTGCGTGACCAACACGTTCTACGAGTCGCCCTCGCTGCTGCTGACCAGCGAGTCGGTCACCGAGGGCCACCCGGACAAGCTCTGCGACCAGGTTTCCGACGCCGTCCTCGACGCGATGCTGGAGCAGGACCCGCACTCGCGCGTGGCGTGCGAAACCGCCGTGACAACGGGGCTGGTGCTGATCCTCGGCGAGATCACGACCGAGGCGTACGTGGACCTCGAGCAGGTGGTCCGCAACACGGTGAAGGAGATCGGCTACAACGACTCGCGCGTCGGCTTCGACTGGGAGACGTGCGGCGTCCTCTCCTCGATCAAGGAGCAGGCCTCCGACATCGCCCAGGGCGTGAACCGCGCGCACGAGGTCCGCACCGGCGGCTCCGAGGACCGCTACGACCTCGTCGGCGCCGGCGACCAGGGGATGATGATCGGCTTCGCCTGCAACGAGACCGAGGAGTACCTGCCGCTCACCATCTCGCTCGCCCACCGCCTCACTCGCCGCCTCGCGCAGCTGCGCAAGGCGGGCACGCTGCCCTACCTGCGCCCCGACGGCAAGTCGCAGGTCACCGTGGAGTACGAGCACGGCCGCCCGAAGCGCATCGCTGCCCTCGTCGTCTCGACGCAGCACGACCCGGACGTGCGCAGCGAGCAGATCCGCGAGGACATCGAGCGCCTGGCCGTCGAGGCGGTCTGCCCACCCGAGCTCCTCGAGGGCCTCGACCGCGAGCGGCTCTACGTGAACCCGACCGGGCGCTTCGTCTCCGGCGGGCCCGCCAGCGACGCCGGGCTGACCGGCCGCAAGATCATCGTCGACACCTACGGCGGCATGGCCCGCCACGGCGGCGGCGCCTTCTCCGGCAAGGACCCGACGAAAGTCGACCGCTCGGCGGCATACGCCGCGCGCCACGCCGCGAAGAACATCGTCGCCGCGGGCATCGCCGACCGCATCGAGCTGCAGGTCTCGTACGCCATCGGCGTCGCCCAGCCCACCTCGGTGGGCATCGAGACGTTCGGGACGGGCCGGCTGCCCGAGGCGGCGATCGAGCGGCTGATCCTCGATCAGTTCGACCTGCGGCCGGCCGCGATCATCGACCGCTTCGACCTGCGCCGCCCGATCTACCGCCCGACCGCCTCGTACGGCCACTTCGGCCGCCCGGACCTCGACCTGCCGTGGGAGCGCCTCGACGCCGTCGAGGCACTTCGGAGTGCGGCGGGGCTGTCGGCCAACGGCGCGTAGCGTCTGCCATGGACGCGGAACGGCGACAGCAGCCGCAGACCCTCACCCCAACCCTCTCCCAGGGGGAGAGGGGGCCGGAGGCGAGGGCTGCACGATGAGGGCGATCGTGCTCGTGGGGGGGCGTGGCACGCGGCTGCGGCCGCTCACGCCGCGCACGCCCAAGCAGCTCGTCCCGATCCTTAACCGCCCGCTGCTCGAGTACCTGCTGCGGCGGCTCCACCTCCACGGCGTGCGAGACGTCACGCTCGCCATGACCGGGCCGAACGAGGCGATCGAGCGCACGTTCGGTGACGGCTCGCACCTCGGGCTCTCCATCGAGCGGGTCTACGAGGGGGAGCCGCTCGGCTCCGGCGGCGCGATTGCGACCTGCGCGGCGCAGTGGGACGAGCCGTTCCTCGTCTGCAACGGCGACCTTGTCTGCGACCTCGAGCTCGGGCTGATGATCGAGGCGCACCGCGCGCGCGACGCCGAGCTGTCGATCGCGCTCTACGAGGTCGACGACCCGACGCGGTTCGGCGTGGTGGCGCTCGACGGCGACCGCATCACGCGCTTCGTCGAGAAACCGCCAGCCGCCGAGGCGCCCTCGAACCTCATCAACGCGGGCGTCTGGCTGTTCGAGCCGCACGTCGCCCGCGAGCTGGACGCGACCCGCTTCAACCGGGTGGAGGACGAGCTGTTCCCCGGGATGGCCGAGGGCGGCCGCGCGATCGTCGGCTTCACCCACCGCGGCTACTGGGCGGACGTCGGCACCTCGGAGGCGTACCTCCAGACCAACATCGACCTGCTGCGCGGCGATGCGCCCGCCCTCGCGCCCGAGGGCTTCCCGGCGCTCCTCGGACCCGGCACGGAGGTTGCCGCCTCGGCGATGCTCGGGATGGGCGTGGTCGCGGGCGCGGAGTGCCGCATCGGGGCCGGCTCGCTCGTCATGGCGAGCGTGCTGTGGGACGGCGTGCAGGTCGGCGAGGGCGCGCGCGTCGACCGCACCGTGCTCGCAACCGGCGCGCGCGTCGGGGCGGGTGCGGTCCTCGAAGGCGTCACGGTGGGGCACGGCGCCGAGGTGGCCCCGGGCGAGCGGCCGCCGACGGGGATCGAGATCGACGACGAGACGGTGTTCCGCGACGGCGCGGTCCACCCGGCGGCGGGCAGCCGCAGCACCTGATGGCCGAAATCCGCTTCGGCACCGACGGCTGGCGCGCGGTCATCGGCGAGGACTTCACGTTCGACAACGTCCGTGCGGTCACGCAGGCGACGGCGCAGTGGATGCAGCGTGCCGGCCTCGCCGGGCAGGGCGCCGTCGTCGGCTACGACACTCGGCTCCACTCGCCCGAGTTCGCCGAGGCGGTCTCCGAGGTGCTCGCCGGCAACGGCATCGCCGTCGCCCTCGCATCGGCGGCCGCGCCGACCCCGGCGATCTCCCACGCCGTGCGGGCGCGCGGCGCAGGGGCAGGCGTCGTGATCACCTCTAGCCACAACCCGCCGGAGTGGAACGGCTTCAAGGTGAAGCAGGCGGTCGGCAACTCCGCCCCACCCGAGGTAACCGCGGAGATCGAGGCGGCGCTCCCCGACATCCTCGCGGGCGGCGCGCCTGCCGAGCCGACCGAGACATCACCGCCGGTCGAGCGCTTCGACCCGCGACCCGGCTACGTCGAGGCGCTGCGCGCTTTTGTGGACATCGAGCGAATCCGGGCCGCCGGCCTCCGCATCGCCGTCGACTCAATGCACGGGGCGGCGGGCGGCCTCACTGCGCGGGCGCTCGGCGAGGGCGCCACGACGGTGCATGAGCTGCGCGGCGAGCCGGACCCCGCGTTCCCGGGCATGCACGCGCCGGAGCCGATCGCGCGCAACCTCGAAGGACTGACGGCGCTCATCGGAGCGGGCGGCTACGACATCGGCCTCGCCACGGACGGCGACGGGGACCGCCTCGGGCTCGTCGACGAGCGCGGCGCGTTCCTCAACCAGCACCAGGCGTTCGCGCTGCTGGTGCATTACCTGCTGGACGTGCGAGGCGAGCGCGGGCCGATCGTGCGCTCGATCACGTCGACGCGGATGATCGACCGCCTCGGCGAGCGCTTCGGAGTGCCCGTCCACGAGACCGCGGTGGGCTTCAAGTTCCTCGGCCCGAAGATGCTCGAGGAGGACGCGCTCGTGGCGGGCGAGGAGTCCGGGGGCTACGCGCTACGCGGCCACATCCCCGAGCGCGACGGCATCCTCTCCGGCCTCCTGCTGCTCGACTACGTCGTGCGCACCGGCAAGCCGCTCTCGCGGCTCCTCGCCGAGCTGTACGACCTCGTCGGCCGGCACGAGTACGACCGCGTCGACATCGCGCTCCGTCCCGAGGACCGCGACGCCATCGCCGCCCGCGTCGCGGCCGCCGACCCGCCCACCATCGCCGGCCTGCGGGTCGCCTCGAAAGACACGCTCGACGGCTACCGCTTCACGCTGGAGGGCGGGTGGTGGCTGCTGCTGCGGTTTAGTGGCACGGAGCCGCTGCTGCGGATCTACGCGGAGATGTCCTCGGCGGAGCTGGTGCAGGCCGCGCTGGCCGAGGGGCGGGGCATCGCGGGGGTGGATTGACGGGCGCGTGGAGTTAGGGCAGACTTGAGTCACTACCCCAGTTGGTTCGCTGGCTGGGTGCGAAGCCCCTTCGGGGGCTTTGCCTATGTCCGAGGTTCCATCTTGGCTCGCGTCAATGTCTACGTCGACGGTCTCAACCTCTACTACGGCGTAGCTCGCAATACTCGGTACCGCTGGCTCGATCTGCGGAAACTGAGCGAGGGGCTCATTCGTCCGGGCAACGAGATTCACCGAATCCGTTATTTCACAGCGCGCGTGACGGACCACGAGGCGAACGTCCGACAGGCTGCCTACCTTCGGGCGCTGGCGACAATCCCGAATCTCACGATCCACGAAGGGCACTTCCGCACCTATCCGACATCGATGCCACGTACTGACGGTCGCGGAATGGCCGAGGTGTACCGGACCGAGGAGAAGGGCTCTGACGTCAATCTCGCGTCACACCTGCTGTTCGATGCATGCGCGCAGGACTTCGAGACGGCGCTGGTGATCTCGAACGACACCGACCTGGTGTTTCCGGTGCAGGAGGTGCGACATCGCCTCGGCGTCACCGTGGGCATCGCGTGCCCTGTGTATCACAGGGATCGGGTGCCCAGTCGAGAGCTTGTCGACGCCGCCGATTTCCGGGCCCACATCACCAGGAGGCACAGAAGGCTGCTGCGTCAGAGCCAATTCGCTGATCCGGTAATCGACGCCGCCGGCCGCGAGATCCGGAAGCCAGCCGCCTGGTGAGCCTCTAGGCGGAGTGGCCGTCCCCATCCCGGCTCAAGGCGGGTACCTGCTCCAGCCACTCCAACAGCGCCCCGGCGACGTCGCGCCAGCGGGCGTCGAGGATCATGCAGTGCGCGACGCCGGGGACGATCTTCACCTCGGCGCCATACGACGCTGCCACGCGCCGGATCGCCGCGGGCCGGACGAAGTAGTCGCCGCTTGCGCCGATCACCAGCAGCGGCACCCCGCGCGCCCGGATACGTGCGCGGTCCGGTCGCACGTAGGTGAGCTGCGCCATCGCGCGCGTGGACTCCGGACCCTGGCGGCTTGCGTACTCGATCACCAGCTCCTCGTCCAGCTCGGGTGAGAAGTTGAGCTGCCGCGCGAGCCGCCGCGCTCCCAGCAACCGGCCGGGCTTCCCGGCCAGGAGCGCCCGTATCGCCAGCCCCGGGTGATCGCGGGCCGCGCGCGCGGCCGAGAGCAGCAAGCCGAAGCGGGGCAAGGGCGCGAGCAGCGCCGCGGCCGGCGCCGCGTGCGTCTCGAGGTACTTCATCACGACCCGTGCGCCGAGGGAGTGCCCGACGACCACGGGGACGTCCGGCAGGCCCGCGGCCACGTCGTGGACATCGCTCGCGTAGTCGGCGATCGAGGCCTTGGACAGTTGCTCGCGGCCCGCGCTCTCCCCGTGGCCGCGCAGGCTCAGCGCGTACGCATCAAAGCCATGCGCTGCGAAGAACCCGAGGAAGTGCTCGTCCCACGCCCACGCGCCATGCCCGGCGCCGTGTACGAACAGCAGCGGCGGGCGCTGAGCATCGTCGGCGCCCTGCCGGACGATCACTTCGATGTGCGACGCCGCCATGATGCAGAGGCCTCACAACGGGTGAGCGGGGCCAGGTTCGGCGCTAGCGCTTGGTGAACTGCGGGGCCTTGCGGGCGCGCTTGAGGCCGGGCTTCTTGCGCTCCTTCACCCGCGCGTCGCGGGTGAGCAGCCCGTGCTGGCGCAGTGTGCGCCGGTACCCCTCGTCGGCGGCGACGAGGGCGCGCGCGATGCCGAGGCGGAGCGCGCCGGTCCAGCCGGTCACGCCGCCGCCCTTCACCATCGCCTGCACGTTGAACCGCCCGGCGGTCTCCGTCACGGCGAGGGGCAGCATCATGTCCTGGCGCTGCGAGGCGCGGAAGATCACGTCCTCCAGCGGGCGTCCGTTGACGACCACGGCGCCGTTACCGGGGTAGAGCCGCACGCGGGCCACCGCCGCCTTGCGCCTGCCGAGACCGTAGTAGTAGTGCTGCGCGTCGGTCGTCATCGTCTACTCGTCCTCGTCCAGCGGGTTCGCATCGTAGTGCGCCGCGATGGCGCCCGCCACGTCGTCCTTGCGCCACCCGTCCTCGATGGTGATGCCCAGCCGCTCCGCCTCGGCGTCGAGCTCGCCGCGGCGGTAGCGCGACAGCGAGCCGGTGAGCCGCTCCGGGGCGGCCTCGGGTGCAGTCTCCTCGGCGGCCTCGACGGCGGGCGCCTCGGCCACGGGCTCCTCGACGGCCTCGACCGTCGGCTCCTCCACCTCGGGTGCGGCCTCGACCGAGGCCGAGGCGCGCGCCTCGGCTGCGGCGCGCTTGCGGGCGCGCGCGCCGGTGCCGGCGTTGACCTGCGCCTCGTGCGGATGCTCGGGGCCGTTGTAGACCTTGAGGTGCCGGAACAGCTCGCGGCCGCGCACGTTGTGGGGGAGCATCCCGCGCACGGCGGTCTCGATGACCTTGCGCGCGTCCCGTTCCATCTGCTGCGCGAACGAGCGCTGGCGCAGGTTCCCGGGGTAGCCGGAGTGCCGGTAGTACGTCTTCTGGCTGGCCTTGTTGCCGGTCAGGATCACCTCGGCGGCGTTGACCACGATCACGTGGTCGCCCATCGGCAGGTGGGGCTCATAGGTCGGCTTGTGCTTGCCGAGCAGCAGATGCGCCGCCTCGCTCGCGATGCGGCCCAGCGGGCGCCCGCTGGCGTCCAGCACGTGCCACTTGCGCTCGATGTCGGACGCGCGCAGCCGGTACGTCTTCGTCGTCACCTCGGACCTCCCGCGCCGCTCGGCGCCGCGTTGTCACAGTCCCACGCCGGGACGCCCGGTGCGTAGCGCACCGCCTCCAGTGTCAGTCCCTGCGGCGGCGCGGTCGGACCCACGCTCGCCACCTCGCCGTCCACCAGCGCCGCGAACGCCTGCGGCGTGCTCGCGCCGGCGCCGACGCGCTCCAGCGCGCCCGCCGTGCGCCGCACCTGGTGCGGCAGGAAGGCGTCCGCCTCCATCGTGATCTCGACCGTGTGCGCGCCCGTGCGCACCACCGAGAGGTGGTGCAGCGTGCGCATCGGCGAGCGGCCGTCCTCGAGCGGGCTCGCGAACGCGGACCAGTCGCGCTCCTCGCGCGGGAGCAGCCCGGCGGCCTCCTCCATCGCGCCGTCGTCGAGGCGCTTGCGGACGTGCCAGCGGTCGCGGCGGCTCAGCGGCGAGCGCGGGCGGCCGTCCTCGATGCGGTAGCGGTAGCAGCGCGAGGTCGCGCAGCGCCGCGGGTCGAACGACTCGGCGACATCGGCGGCCCCGGTCACGGCCACGTCGTCGGGCAGGTAGTGGTTGATGGCGTCCCGCACGGTCGCGAGGTCATCGCGGCGGTTGAGGTCGATGGCCGCGACCTGGCCGCGCGCGTGCACGCCGGCGTCGGTGCGCCCGGCGAGGGCGGCGCGGCGCGGCTCCGCGTCCGGCTCGGCGTCGTAGGCGTAGACGGCGTCCTCGATGGCGCCCTGCACGGTGCGCCGCCCCGGCTGCAGCTGCGAGCCGGAGAAGTCCGTCCCGTCATATTCGACGAGCAATGCGACGCGTCGCAGGGTGTCCATGGGCGCCTACACCAGCTCCAGTCTCGCCATGCGCGAGCCGTCGCCCTTGCGCGGGCCCAGCTTCTGGACGCGCGTGTAGCCGCCCGGCCGGTTGGCGTACTGCGGCGCGAGGTCGTCGAAGAGCCGCTGCACGACCTTCGGGTCGTAGATGAAGGCCAGGGCCTGGCGGCGGGCGTGCAACGTCCCGCGCTTGCCCAGCGTCACCATGCGGTCGACGAAGCGGCGGGCCTCCTTGGCGCGCGCCTCGGTGGTCTGGACCGAGCCGTAGCGCAGCACGTCGGTGGTGAGATTGCGCAGCATGGCCATCCGCTGCGCGGTGGGCATGTCGAACTTGCGGCCGTCGACCTTGTGACGCATGACTCGCTACCCGTTCCCGATCGCTATTCGCCCTCGACGAGGTCCGAGGTGTCCTCGCCGGCCTCGCGCAGCGCCTGCATGAGCGCGGCGCCCAGCGCGCCGACGCCGTCCTCGTCCTCCTCGGCGGGCGGCGCCTCGGCCGTCGCGACGCCACCGGCCGCGACCGGCTCGGCGACCGCGGCGGGCTCCGCCGGGCGGCGGGCGTCCCCGCGCGGGGCGGGGAAGCCGTGCTCGGCCAGCTTGTCGCGAAGCTCCTCGTAGGACTTCTCGCCGAAGTTGCGCAGCGCCAGCAACTCCTCCTCGGAGCGCTCGAGGATCGCGCCGACCGTGGTCAGGCCGGAGCGCTTGAGGCAGTTGTAGGCGCGCACGGACAGCTCAAGCTCCTCGATCGGCGTCTCGTAGCCGTCGAAGGGGCGCGCGGCGGCCGCGGCGCGGTCGGGCTCCGGCTCGGCGTGGCCCAGCAGCTGCAGCGGCTGGAGCTGCCCGCGCAGGATGTCAGCGGCCGAGGAGATGGCCTGCTCGCCGCTGATCGTGCCGTCCGTCCAGACCTCGAGCTCCAGGCGGTCGAAGTTCGTGTCCTGGCCAACGCGCGTGTGCGAGACGTTGTAGTTCACGCGCCGCACGGGCGTGAAGAGCGCGTCGATCGGGATGACGCCGATCGGCAGGCCCTCGGCCATCGCCGCCGGCGTGTAGCCCCGCCCGGTCTCGACGTTGAGGTCGACGACGAGCGACGCCTCCGGGTTGTCGAGCGTGGCGAGGTGCAGGTCGGGATTGACGACCTCGTAGTCGGCGGTGGCGCGCACGTCGCCGGCGCGCACCTCGGTCTCGCCGCTGGCCTCCAGGAACAGCCGCGCGGGCCGGTCCGCGAAGGAGCGCAGGCGCATCTCCTTGAGGTTCAGCAGCAGCTCGGTCACGTCCTCCTGCATGTGGTCGATGGTCGAGAACTCGTGGTCGACACCCTCGATGCGGACGGACGTGATTGCCGCGCCGGGCAGGGACGACAGCAGCACGCGCCGGAGCGCGTTGCCGACGGTCGTGCCGAAGCCCGCTTCGAGCGGCTCCATCACGAGCTTCACGTAATCGGAGTCCTGGTCCTCGACCCGAAGCTCCGGGCTCTGTAGTTCAGCAGCCAATGAACACCTCGCTGCGTGGTCGTGGCGGCGCGCCGTCCGGCGAGGCCGCCTGCTTGGTCAGCGTGAGTAGTACTCGACGATGGCGCTGGGGTTGAAGTAGGGCTCGATGTCCCCGGTGCCGGGCGCACCCGACACACGTCCCTCCAGCGCCTCTCGGTCGACTTCGATCCAGCCGGGCACCTCGCGCCCCTGGATGTCCTCCTTGACGATGTCGATGTACTTGGAGCGCTTGCCCCGGTCGGAGAAACCGATACGGTCGCCGATCGAGGTGTCCGCGCTGGGTACATCGAGCTTCTTGCCGTTGACGGCGATGAGGCCGTGCGTCACCAGCTGGCGCGCCTGCGCCCGCGTACCGCCGAAGCCCATGCGGTACACGACGTTGTCCAGGCGCCGCTCCAGCGAGGCCATGAGGTTGTCGCCGGTCACGCCGGGGCGCGCGGCGGCGCGCTCGTAGTAGCGCCGGAACTGCTTCTCCATCAGGCCGTAGGCGAAGCGCACCTTCTGCTTCTCGATGAGCTGGAGGCCGCGGTCGGAGACCTTGCGGCGGCGGGCCGGGCGTGCGCCCGGCGGACCCTGCCGCCGCATGCGCAGCACGGCTGCGTTGGCGAAGATCGGGGCGCCGTAGCGCCGCGCCTTCTTGACCCGGGGTCCGGTGTATCGAGCCATGAGTCGCTGCCCCGCCCTACGTCCGCGGCCGGCGCCGCTGGCGGCAGCCGTTGTGCGGGATCGGCGTGGTGTCGCGGATCGAGGAGACCCGCAGGCCCGTGGCCTGCAGCGCGCGCACGGCGGCCTCACGGCCAGCGCCCGGCCCGCGGACGTAGACCTCGATCTCGCGCATGCCGTTCTCGATCGCCTGTTGCGCGGCGCCCTCGGCCGCGAGCTGAGCCGCGTACGGCGTGCTCTTGCGCGAGCCGCGGAACCCCGCGGTGCCGCCCGAGCCCCACGCCACGACATTCCCGTTGGGGTCCGTCATGGTGATCAGCGTGTTGTTGAACGTCGAGCGGATGTAAGCCCGCCCCCGCGGGATCGATTTGCGTTCGCGTCGCCGTCCGCGCCGGCCTCCCATATGTCGCGCGCTCCCTTACTTCTTGCGCGCCACGCGCCGCTTGCCGGCGACGGTGCGCTTCGAGCCTCGGCGCGTGCGCGCGTTGGTGCGCGTGCGCTGGCCCCGCACGGGGAGCCCGCGACGATGGCGGAAGCCCCGGTAGCAGTTGATCTCGATCAGCCGCTGGATGTTCTGCCGCACGTCGCGCCGCAGGTCACCCTCGACCGTGTAGTCACCCTCGACGACCGCGCGCAGGCGGACGAGCTCCTCCTCGGTGAGGGCGCCGACCATACTGTCGAGCGGGATGTTGGTCTGCTCCGCGATCTGCTTCGCGCGCGAACGGCCGATGCCGTACACGTACGGGAGCGAGAACTCCAGGCGCTTGTCGTTGGGGATGTCGACGCCGGCTACTCGTGCCATCGTCCGTCCTCCTGCTTCCCTGGGCCTAGCCCTGGCGCTGCCGGTGGCGCGGGATCACGCAGATCACGCGCAGCCGGCCATGACGCCGGATGATCTGGCAGCGGTCGCACCGCTTCTTCACCGAGGCTCGTACCTTCATCACCTGCTCCGTCTGCCGCCCCCTAGCGGAAGCGGTACGTGATCCGTCCGCGGGTGAGGTCGTACGGGCTCAGCTCCACCAGCACGCGGTCGCCCAGGAGGATGCGGATGTAGTGCACCTTCATCTTCCCCGACACGTGCGCCAGGACGTGGTGGCCGTTGGGCAGCTCCACGTCGAACTGAGCGTTCGGGAGTGCGTCGCGCACGACGCCCTCAACCTCGATGACCTCTTTCTTCTTCTGCTGCTGGCGCTGCTTCTCCTTGCGTTGCGGCATCAGGCCTGCGCCTCCGCTCGCGAGGGCAGCTGCGCGAGGCTCGTCAGCACCTCGGGCGCACCCTGGGTGATCGCCACGGTCTCCTCGAAGTGGGCGCACAGGCTGCCGTCAGACATGCTCACCGTCCAGCGGTCCTCTTCCTCCACGGTACGCTCCCCGCCCAGCGCGAACATGGGCTCCAGCGCCAGCACCATCCCGGCCTTCAGCCGGTACCCCACGCCGGGGCGGCCGAAGTTCGCGACGTGCGGCGGCTGATGCATCTCGCGCCCCACGCCGTGTCCGCCGTACTCGCGGATGATGCCGTACCCGGCCTGCTCTCCCACCGCGCCGATCGCGTGCGAGATGTCCCCCAGGTACTTCCCGTCCCGCGCCTGCTCGATACCCGCCAGGAGCGAGGCCTCCGTCAGCCGCAGCAGCTCCGTCACCTCCGGGGGCACATCGCCCACCGCCGCGGTGAACGCGGCGTCCGAGACGTAGCCGCCGTACGTCACGCCGAGGTCGATGCTGACGATGTCTCCCTCGGCCAGCGCGAGGTCTCCGGGGAGCCCATGCACCAGCTGCGCGTTCACGGAGTAGCAGATCGCGCCCGGGTAGGGCGGTCTGCCGCCCGGCGCGTACCCCATGAACGTCGGCGTGGCGTCGCGCTTCGCGATCTCCGCCTTCGCCAGCTCGTCCAGCTCCCGGCCCGTCACGCCCGGCGCGATCGCGTCCAGCAGGATCCGGCGCACCTCGGCGTTGCGACGCCCGGCCTCGCGCATGATCGCGATCTCGTCTGACGACTTGAGTTCGACGGACGTCAATCTATGTTACGCCTTCGCTTCGCACCCGGCACGCGGCCGGACTAGCCTGCCAGCGCGGCCTCCAGCCGCGCGTTCACTTCCTCGACGCTGCCGACGCCGTCCACGTCCTGCAGCTTGCCGCGGCTCGCGTAGAAGCTCGCGACGCCCTCGATGCCCTCGGACTGCTCGCGGAGGCGGCGCTGCGCCACCTCCGGCGTGTCGTCGGCGCGGCCCTCGATCTCGGCCCGCTTCGCGATGCGCTCCAGCAGCATCTCCTCCGGCACGCGGATGAACGGCACCGTGTCGATGTCCAGCGCGCGGCCGGTGAGCGCCGTCTCCAGCGCCTCCGCCTGCCCGACCGTGCGCGGGAAGCCGTCGAGGATGAACCCACCCTCGGCGTCCGGCTGGCCGATGCGCTCCAGCAGCATGTCGATCACGAGCTCGTCGGGGACGAGCTGGCCGGAGGTCATGTACTCGTTGGCCTGATTGCCCAGGTCCGTGCCCGCGGCCACGGCCTCGCGCAGCATGTCGCCGGTGGAGAGGTGCAGGAGGTTGTGCTGCTCGGCGCAGATCTTGGCCTGCGTGCCCTTGCCGGCGCCGATCAGTCCGAGGATTACGAGTCGCATCAGGCGATGAACCCTTCGTAGTTGCGCATCATCATCTGCGCTTCCAGTTGCCGCATCGTATCGATCACCACGCCCACCACGATCAGCAGGCCGGCGGCGCTGATCTGCAGCGCCTGCACGTTGGTCAGCATCGTGGCGAAGAAGGGCAGGATAGCGACGAACCCGAGGAAGATCGCGCCGCCCCACGTGATCCGGATCAGCACCCGGGAGATGTACTCCTGCGTCGGGCGTCCGGGCCGGATGCCGGGGATGAAGCCGCCCTGCCGCTGGAGGTTCTCCGCCAGGTTCTGCTGCTGGAATACCACCATCGTGTAGAAGAACGCGAACAGCACGACCATCACGAAGACAAGCAGCCAGTAGATGAAGTTCGCAGGCGTGAGCGTGTCCTGCACGAACCGCGCCACGTTGGCGATCCATCCCACGTCCGCCGTCTCCGCCACGAACTGCGCGAACGCGGGCGGGAAGATCATGATCGAGAACGCGAAGATCAGCGGGATCATACCCGCTGTGTTGACGCGCAGCGGGATATGCGTCTGCCCCTGCTGACGGTACATCCGTCCACCACGGATCGATTGCCTCGCGTACTGCACGGGGAGGCGGCGCTGCGCCTCCTGGAAGAGCACGATCAGCGCCACGACGGCGAGGGTGATCAGCGCCAGCAGCATGATCGCGCTCACCGTCGCGCCCGTGCCGGCGAGTCCGGCGCGGCCGACGATGCCCGGCAGCCCGGCGACGATGCCGCTGAAGATGATCAGCGAGATGCCGTTGCCGATGCCCTCTTCCGAGATCAGCTCGCCGAGCCACACGAGGAACATCGTCCCCGCCACCATCGAGATGACGGTCGCGAGGGTCGGGAGCGCCTGCTCGCCGGTCAGCGAGATGCCGCTCACGCCGCCGAACTGCTGGATGAGCAGCAGCTGGGCGTAGCCCTGGAAGGCGGCGAGGGGCACGCACAGGTAGTGCGTGTACTGCTGGATCCGCTGCCGCCCGGACTCGCCCTCGCGCGACAGCGCCTGCAGCCGCGGGACCAGCGGCACGGCGAGCTGCATCACGATCGAGGCGGTGATGTACGGGTACACCCCGAGCGCGGCGACGGAGAGATTCTCCAGCGCGCCGCCGGAGAAGATGTTGAGGAAGCCGAGGATCGCGTTGTTGTCGAAGACGCTCTGCAGCACGTCCGAGTTGATCCCCGGCACGGGCACGTGCGCCACGAACCGGAAGATCAGCAGCATCGCCAGCGTGAACAGGATCTTCTGGCGGATGTCGGGCTGCTGGAACGCGTCGACGGCGGCCTGCAGCAGCCGGGGCCGCTGAGCGGGAGCGGTCTGCTGCTGCTGGGCCACGGTGCTAGTTCTCCCCGCGCCGGTGGATGCGGTTGCGCACGCGGCGCACGGCCGGGGCCAGCTCCTCGAAGCTGCCGCCGGCGGCCGTGATCGCCTCCTTGGCCGAGGCCGAGAGGCGCGGTGCGCGCACCGTCAGCGCGTGCGTGAGCTCGCCGTCCCCCAGCACCTTGAACGGCTCCTCGGGGCCGTCGATGAGGCGGAGCGCGGCGAGCTACTCGCCGTCGACGACGTCGCCGGCGGCGAAGCGGTCCTGGAGGTCGCGCAGGTTCACGGCCTGGAACTCGGTGCGGAACGGGTTGCGGAAGCCGGGCTTGCGGCCGAGGCGGCGGATGAGCGGGATCTGCCCGCCCTCGAAGCCGGGGCGGACCTTGCCGCCGCTGCGCGCCTTCTGGCCCTTGAGGCCGCGGCCGGAGTAGGTGCCCTTGCCGGATGCGTTGCCGCGGCCGCGGCGCAGCCGGGGGCGCTTCGCGCCGGCGGGCGGCCGGAGCGTGTGCTGGTCCACTACTCCACCTCCTCGACGCTCACGAGGTGCTGCACCTTGTGCGCCATACCGCGGATCGTGTCGTTGTCGTCATGCTCCACGCTGTGGTGGAGGCGCTTCAACCCGAGCGCCTTGATGGTGCGCTTCTGCCGCTCCTCGTAGCCGATGGCGGACTTCGTCCAGGTGATGCGCAGCTTCGCCATCTGCTCTACTCCGCGCCCACCAGCGCGCGCCGGGCGGCCACCGCCTGCTCCGGGTCGCGCAGCGAGGCGAGACCATCGATGGTCGCCCGCACCACGTTCACGGGGTTGTTGGAGCCGAGCGACTTCGTGAGCACGTCGGTCACGCCCGCGGCCTCCATGATCGCACGGACGGCGCCGCCGGCGATGATGCCCGCGCCGGGCGCGGCCGGGCGCATCACGACCCGCGAGGCCTTGAAGCGCGCCACCAGCTCGTGGGCGATGGTGCCCTCACGCATCGGCACCTGGATCATCGAGCGCCGCGCGATGACGCCGCCCTTGCGGATCGCCTCCGGCACCTCGTTGGCGCGGCCCATGCCGAAGCCGACGCGGCCCTCGCCGTCGCCGACGACGACGATGGCGGTGAAGGAGAAGCGACGCCCGCCCTTCACGACCTTCGCGACGCGGTTGATGTCCACGACCTTCTCGATGTACTCGGGGCCCTCAGGCTCGGCGTCGCGGCGGCGGTCGCCGCGCCGGCCCCGGCCGCCGCGATCACGGTCGCGGTCGCCGCGGTCGCGTCCTCCGCGCTGCTGCACCATCAGAAGACCAGCCCTTCCTCGCGCGCTGCCTCTGCGAGTGCGCGCACACGGCCCTTGAAGGAGAAGCCGCCGCGGTCGAACACCACGGCCTCGTGCCCGGCCTCGCGGGCGCGCTGCGCCAGCACCGTCCCCACGGCGCGCGCACGGTCCGTCTTCGTCCCGCTGCCGTTCTCGCGCACCGACGGTTCGAGGTCGGACGCGGCGACGAGCGTGTGCCCGGCGCGGTCGTCGATGACCTGTGCGTAGATGTGCCGCGCGGAGCGGAAGACGGCCAGGCGCGGCCGCTGGACCGTCCCGGCCACGCGCTTGCGCAGCCGCCGGTGGCGGCGCTGGCGCGCGGAGCGGCGGGTGTTCTGGCTACTGCTCATGTGCGCGCGCTCCTAGCCGCGCTTCCCGGCCTTGCGCCGGACCTGCTCGCCACGGTAGCGGATGCCCTTGCCCTGGTAAGGCTCCGGCGGGCGCACGCGACGCACCAGCGCCGCCTGCTGCCCCACCCGCTGCTTGTCGATGCCGTGCACGTGCACGCGCGTGGGCGACTCCACCTCGAACGTCACGCCGTCCAGCGGCTGCAGCTCGACCTGGTGGGAGAAGCCGACGTTCAGCACCAGGCTCTGCCCCCGCAGCTCCGCGCGGTAGCCGGTGCCGACGATCTCGAGGGACTTCGTGAAGCCCTCCGTCACGCCCTCCACCATGTTGGCGATGAGCGCGCGTGTCAGCCCGTGGAGCGCGCGGTGGTTCGGCGCGTCCGAGGGCCGCGTCACGACGACCTCGCCGTCGTCGAGCGCCACGCCGATCTCCGGGTGGAGGTCCTGCGCGAGCTCGCCGCGCGGACCCTGCACGCGGCAGGTGCCGTCGTCCAGGCGCACCTGCACGCCGTCGGGGAGGGGTACCGGCTGCTTGCCTACGCGTGACATGGTTGTATTGCCTGCCTCACCGCTACCAGACGTAGCACAGGACCTCGCCGCCGACCTTGCGGCGCCAGGCTTCCTGTCCCGTCATCACGCCCTGGGAGGTGCTCATCACGGCCACGCCGAGGCCCCCGTAGACCCGGGGGATCTCGCGGCGGTTCACGTAGACGCGCAGGCCGGGGCGCGAGACGCGCCGGATGCCGCCGATCGCGGCCTGCTGGTCAGAGAGATAGTTGAGGCGTAGCCGCAGGTAGCGGCGGCTGCCTTCCTGCTCCTCCGAGTAGCCGGCGATGAAGCCCTCGGACTGGAGCACGTCGGCAATCGCCTGCTTCAGCTTGGAGGCGGGTACGCGGACCGAGTCATGGCGTGCGCCCAGCGCGTTGCGGATGCGCGTGCACATGTCGGCCAGTGGGTCGGACATGCTCATCGGCTCGTGCTCGTCTCCTCTCCGCCGTGCTTCGTGGCGCCTACCACGACGACTTCCGAACGCCGGGCAGCTTGCCCTGGTTCGCCAGTGTCCGGAAACAGATCCGGCACATCTCGAAGCGTCGCATGTAGGCACGGGCCCGGCCGCACGGCCGGTCGCGCCACACCACGGGGCAGCGGTTCACCTTGCGGCTCGAGTACTTCGGCTTGCGGTTCGCGGCCGCAATCAGCGACTTGCGCGCCATCCGTCCATTCCTCCGTACCGCTGCATTCCGCCCGCCGGACGCCTACTGCGTCCGCGCGAACGGCATGCCCAGCAGCTCCAGGAGCCGCTTGCCTTCTTCGTCTGTCCGCGCCGAGGTGATCACGTTGATCTGGAGCCCCCGGACACGGTCGATGCTGTCGAACGTCACCTCCGGGAAGATCACCTGCTCGGTGACCCCCAGCGAGTAGTTGCCGCGCCCGTCGAACGAGTTCGGCGAGACGCCGCGGAAGTCGCGCACGCGCGGCAGCGCGATGTGCACCAGCCGCTCGAAGAACTCCCACATGCGGTCGCGGCGCAGCGTCAGCTTGAGGCCCACGGCGTTGCCCTCGCGCAGGCGGAAGTTGGAGATGGCCCGCTTGGCGCGCGTCACCACTGGCTTCTGCCCGGTGATCAGGCGCAGGTCCTGCGTCGCGCTGTCGATGGCGCGGCCGTTCTCGAGCGCCTCGCCGAGGCCGATGTTGACCCCGATCTTGCGCAGCGTGGGCGCCTCCATCGGGTTCGAGTAGCTGAACTCGCGCATGAGCGCCGCGTGGATCTCGTCCTCGTAGCGCTGTCGCAGCCGTGGCTTCGTCGCGGTCACCATCAGTCGCTCACCACCACTAGTCGATCGCCACGCCGCAGCGCTTGCACACGCGCGTCTTGCCGCCGCTGTCCAGCGTGTCGAACGCCACGCGCGTCGCGAGGTCGCACGAGGGGCAGACCAGCATCACGTTGGAGAGATGCAGGGGCGCCTCGAGATCCAGGATCTCCGACGGCATCGTCGGGTTCTGGGAGCGGCGGTGCTTCTTCACCATGTTGATGCCGGTCACGATCACGCGGTTGTTCTTCGCCATCACCTGCCGCACGGAGCCGCGGCGGCCGCGGTCCTTGCCCGCGATCACCTCGACCGTGTCGTTGCGCTTCACCCGGGCCGCCATCACAGCACCTCCGGGGCGAGCGAGACGATGCGCATAAACTGGCGGTCGCGCAGCTCGCGCGCGACGGGGCCGGTGATGCGCGTGCCGCGCGGGTTGCCGTCGCGCGCGGCCAGCACCACCGCCGCGTTGTCGTCGAAGCGGATGGTCGAGCCGTCCGGGCGCTGCACGGGGTGCGCGGTCCGCACGACCACGGCGTGGACCACCTCGCCCTTGCGCACCGGGCTGTTGGGCTGCGCGTCCTTCACGGTCGCCACGATCAGGTCGCCGACGCGGGCGTAGCGGCGGCCGGAGCCGCCGAGCACGCGGATGCAGAGCAGCTCGCGCGCGCCGGAGTTGTCGGCAACGGTGAGGCGGCTCTCCTGCTGGATCACGACCCGGCCTCGCCTTCGTCGCCGCCATCGGCGGCTGCCTCGGCCTCAGTGGCCTCAGGCTGGGGGGCCTCGGACTGAGGGGCCTCGGGCTGCGGGGCTTCGGGCTCGGGCTCCGCGGTGGCGGCTCGCGCCTCCGCGTCGGCGCCGGCGCCGCCCACCTCGCCGGCCTCGGCGGCCGCGCGCGCGGCGGTGCGCTGCATCTCGTCGACCAGCGCCTCGTCCAGGACCTCCGGGGCCACCTCGGCCACCTCGCGCTCGGTCATCACCTCGACGAGGCGCCAGCGCTTGGTCTTGCTGACCGGCCGCGACTCCTCGATGGTCACGAGGTCGCCGACGGTGGCGAGGTTCTCCGGGTCGTGGACGGCGTAGCGCTTCGTCTGGCGGATCACCTTGCGGTAGAGCCGGTGTCGCGCGGCGCGCGAGACGGCGACGATCACCGTCTTGTCGTTCTTCGACGAGACGACGGTGCCGGTGCGCCGCTTGCGGTTGACCTGTCGTTCGGCCTGAACCACCGCTTACTCCTCCTGCTCCGCGTCGTCGCCGGAGGCGGCGGCGGCTTCAACCATCTCGCCGTACGCGACGAGGAGCGCCCGCTGGTGCAGCAGCGTCTTGATGCGCGCCACCCGCCGCCTGGTGCTGCGCACCTGCGAGACGTCCGCCAGCTGACGCGTGGCGGCCTGGAAGCGCAGGTTGAAGAGCGCCCGCTGCGTCTCCTCCAGCTCGTTGCGGAGGTCCGCCTCGGACATGGCGCGCAGGTCGGCGACGTCTTGCGCGGGCATTACGCCTCCTCGCGGGGGATCATCTTCGTGTCGACGGAGAGCTTGTGGTGCGCGCGCCGGAACGCCTCGCGCACCGCCTCCTCGGGCACCCCGGCAACCTCGAAGAGCACGCGGCCGCGCTTCACGACCGCGACCCAGTGGTCCGGGTTGCCCTTGCCCTTGCCCATGCGGACCTCGACGGGCTTCTTGGTGACGGGCTTGTCCGGGAAGACGCGGATCCACACCTTGCCGCCGCGCCGCAGCGAACCGGTGATCGCGCGCCGAGCGGCCTCGATCTGGCGCGCGTCGACCCAGCCCGTGGTCTGCGCCTGCAGGCCCCACTCGCCGAAGGCGACGTAGTTGCCCGAGTGCGCCATCCCGCGGCGCTTGCCGCGGTGCTGCTTGCGGTAGCGGACGCGACGAGGCATCAGCATCGCGCTACTCCGATTCCTCGACGCCGGCGAGGTCGAACGGCGACTGGCCCGTGGCGATCTCGCCCTTGTAGATCCAGCACTTCACGCCCACCACGCCGAACGTGGTGCGCGCCTCCGCGTGGCCGTAGTCGATGTCGGCGCGCAGCGTGTGCAGCGGCACACGCCCCTGCAGCTCGTACTCGGAGCGCGACATCTCGGCGCCGCCGAGGCGGCCGCCGATCTTGATCTTGCAGCCCTCGGCGCCACGCTGCATGGTGCGCTGCACCGCCTGCTTCATCGCGCGCCGGAACGCCACGCGGCGCTCCAGCTGGTCCGCCACGGACCGCGCGACCAGGAACGCGTCCGTCTCCGGTACGCGGATCTCCTCGATGTTGAGGCGCACGCGCCGGTCCGTTGCATCCTCGAGCGCGTTGCGGAGCTGCTCCACGTTCGCGCCGCCGCGGCCGATGACGATGCCGGGCTTCGCGGTCTTCACGGTCAGCGTCAGCTGGTTCGCGTTGCGGTCGATGATGATTTCGGAGATGCCGGCGTCCGGCAGGCGATCCAGGACCACCTTGCGCATGCGCAGGTCCTCGTGGACCAGGTCGGCGTAGCTACGCTCGCTGAACCACTTCGCCTGCCAGTCCTTGGTGACGCCCATGCGGAAGCCGTAGGGGTGAACCTTGCGACCCATCAGAACACCCCCTCGTCGTCCACGACGATCTCGATGTGGCTGTAGCGCTTGAGCCTCGGCGCGGCGCGGCCGCGCGAGCGCGCCTTGAAGCGGCGCAACGTGCGCGCGTCTCCGGCGATGGCGCTCTTCACCACCAGCCCGTCCGGGTTGAGGTTGAAGTTGTTCTCCGCGTTCGCCATCGCCGAGCGCAGCGCCTTCCAGACGATGCGCGCGGAGGGCTGCGGCATGAACTGCAGCGTCGTCAGCGCCTGGTTCGCCGGCATCCCCTTGATAACGTCCAGCACCAGCCGCACCTTGCGGGGCGAGACGCGCTGGTGGCGGGCGACGGAGCGGACTTCCATCGTTATCGGACCCTCGAACTGGACTCGCTGCGGCCGCGGTGGCCGCGGAACGTGCGCGTGAAGGCGAACTCGCCCAGCTTGTGGCCCACCATGTTCTCGGTGCAGAACACCGGCACGTGGCGGCGGCCGTCGTGGACCGCGATGGTCATGCCGACCATCTCCGGCATCACCATGGAGGCGCGCGACCAGGTGCGGATCACCTGCTTGTTCTGTGAGCGCTGCGCCGCCTCCACCTGCTTCATCAGGCTCGGGTGGACGTAGGGCCCCTTCTTCGTCGATCGAGACATCGCTAGCGCCTCCGCCCGCCGCGCGTGCGCCGGCGCACGATGTAGCGGTCCGTGCGCTTGTTGCGGCGCGTCCGGTAGCCGAGCGCGGGCTTGCCCCACGGCGTCTTCGGGCCGGGCAGGCCCACCGGGGCCTTGCCCTCGCCCCCGCCGTGCGGGTGGTCCACCGGGTTCATCACGGAGCCGCGCACCTGCGGGCGCCGCCCGCGATGGCGCTTGCGGCCCGCCTTGCCGAGCTTGATCAGCGCGTGCTCCGGGTTGCCGACGGTCCCGACGGTGGCCCGGCAGTTCTCCAGCACCTGGCGCATCTCACCCGACGGCATGCGCAGCAGCACGTAGCCGCTGTCGCGCGCCATCACCTGGATGCCCGCGCCGGCCGAACGCCCGAGCTGCCCGCCGCGGCCCGGCTGCAACTCCACGTTGTGCACCATCGTGCCCGGCGGCATGTCGCGCAGTTCGAGCGTGTTGCCCGGCGCGATCGGCGAGCCCGGCCCGGCGACGACCGTGTCGTCCACGCGCAGCCGGTCCGGGGCGATGATGTACCGCTTGTCGCCGTCGGCGTAGAAGATCAGCGCGATCCGCGCGCTGCGGCCGGGGTCGTACTCGATGGCCGCGACGCGGCCCGGCACGCCGTCCTTGTCGCGCTTGAAGTCGATGATGCGGACGCGGCGCTTGTGGCCGCCGCCGCGGTGGCGGACGGAGATGCGGCCGTCGCGGCTGCGGCCCGCGCGCTGCTTCTTCGTGGCGAGCAGGCGCTTCTCCGGCTTCTTCTTCGTGATCTCGTCGAACGTGTGGCCCATCGCGTTGCGACGGCCCGGCGAGGTTGGCTTGTAGGTCCGCAGTGGCATCGCCTACACCCCCTCGAAGTACTGAATCTGCTCGCCCTCGGCGAGGGTCACGATCGCCTTCTTCCAGGACGGCGATGTCGACATGCCCATCCCGAAGCGCCGCGTCTTGCCGCGCACCATCATCGTGCGCACCTTCAGTACGTGGACATCGAAGGCCTGCTCGACCGCCTCGGCGATCTGCGACTTGTTCGCGCGCGTGTCCACCTCGAACACGTACTGGCCCAGCGCTCCCAGCATCGTCGACTTCTCGGTGACGACCGGGCGCTTGAGCACCTGCAGCGGGTGAATCGCCTTCGGCATGCCGCTAGACCTCCACCGCCGCCGCGTCGCCGGCGGGCCGCCCGTCGGCGCGCTCGCCGCCCCACAGCTCCTCGGCGCGACGCACGGCGTCGACGGTCAGCACGAGGGTGCGGTGCGCGAGCATGTCAGCCACGTTCAGCACGTCGGCCGGCACGGTGCGCACGCCGGGGATGTTGCGCGTCGACAGCAGCGCCGCGCGGTCCGGCGCGCCGGTCACGACGAGCGCCGAGCGCTCGACGCCGAGGTTGGAGAGCAGCGCCGTCGCTGCCTTCGTCGAGGGCTCCTCGATGCCCAGGGCGTCGACCACGTGCAGGCGGCCCTCGGCCACGCGGCTGGAGAGCACGGAGCGGATCGCCAGGCGGCGCATGCGCTTCGGCAGGCGCTGCACGTAGGAGCGCGGCTTCGGGCCGAAGGCGACGCCGCCGCCGCGGCGGATGGGCGAGTTGGCCGAGCCGACGCGGGCCATGCCGAGGCCCTTCTGCCGGCGCAGCTTGGCGGTCGAGCCGCGGATCTCGCCGCGCGACTTGGTGCTGGCGTTGCCTCCGCGGCGTGCGGCGAGCTGCGCCACCAGCGTCTGGTGCACCACGCCCTCGTTCGGCTCGATGCCGAACACGGCGTCATCGGCCTCGATCGGGTCGAGGTCGGCGCCCTGTGCGTCGCGCACCGCGAGTTCCATCGCTACTCGTCCTGCTCTTCCGCCGACTCGTCGTCGGCCTCATCGTCGTCGGCCTCGGTGTCTGCGGCGTTGGTGGCCTCGGGTTCGTCGTCCGTGTCTTCGGGCTCGGTGTCCTCGGTCTGGGCCTCGGCCTCGACGGCTTCCTCTTCGGCTGCCTCGACGTTGTCGGACTCCACGGCCTCGATGGCCTCAGGCTCGGGTTCGTCCGCCGGCGGCTCGATGGCCGCGGCGGCGGCGATCTCGGGCGGCTCGTAGTCGGCGAGCGGGGCCTTGCGGCCGGGCGTCACCTGCACGATGCCGTTCGGCGGCCCCGGCACGGAGCCCTCGACGAACAGCAGGTCGCGCGAGGGGTCGGTGGCGACCACCAGCAGGTTCAGCACGGAGACCGTGCGCGCGCCCATGTGGCCGGCCATCTTCTGGCCCTTCCACACCTTGCCCGGCGTGGTGCCCGCGCCGACCGAGCCCGGCGCGCGGTGGCGGTCAGACTGGCCGTGGGTCTTCGGCCCGCCGTGGAAGCCCCAGCGCTTCACGCCGCCGGCGAAGCCGCGGCCCTTCGAGGTGCCGCTCACGTTGACGTAGCTGCCCGCCTCGAACTGCTCGACGGTGATGACGTCGCCGAGGGCGTGGTCGCCGGCGTTGTCGGCCGGGAACTCGCGCAGCAGCGTCAGGGTCTCGCCCTCGGCGCCGGATGCGCGGAGGTGGCCGCGGGACGGGCGGTTGAGCCGCTTGCGGTTGCCGCGCATCCCCACCTGCACCGCGCTGTAGCCGTCGCGCTCCTCGGTGCGGAGCTGGGTGACGGTGTTGGGGCCGAGCTGGATCGCGGTCACGCCACGGGCGCGGCCTGCGCCGTCGTAGAGGCGCATCATGCCTACCTTGCGGCCGAGCATCCCGTGGATCATCGCGCCGGCTCCTAGAGCTTGATCTCGATGTCGACGCCGGACGGCAGTTGCAGCCGCATCAGCGTGTCCACCGTCCGCGACGTCGGGTCGAAGATGTCGATCAGCCGCTTGTGCGTGCGGATCTCGAACTGGTCGCGCGAGTCCTTGTCGATGAACGGCGAGCGGATCACGGTGTACTTCCGGATCCGCGTGGGCAGCGGGACCGGGCCCGCCACCTGCGCGCCGGTGCGTTCGGCCGTCTCCACGATCTGGGCCGCCGAGCGGTCCAGCACGCGGTGGTCGTAGGCCTTCAGCCGAATGCGTATCCGTTGGCGCGCAGCTACCACTCAGGACTCCTCGCGCGTGCCCGGGTTACTCGTTGATACCGGTGACGACGCCGGCGCCGACGGTGCGGCCGCCCTCGCG
>VXMU01000089.1:2500-6690 GCA_009840945.1 Chloroflexota bacterium
GTCGTCGCGGCGGGCGTGCCCGGCGAAGCGCGCGAGGGCCTCGGCGGCGCGATGGTTGAGCGCCTCCAGCTCCGGCATGACGCGGTGCCGGACGCGGTTGCGGCTGAACGCGAGGTCATCGTTCGACGTGTCGTGCCGCGGCGCGCGCTCCTCGCCCGTGAGTCCCAGCGCCTCGAGGTAGACCGCGACGTCGACCCGCCCGATGCCGAGCAGCGGGCGAAGCAACCGGAGGGGCGCATCGCCCCCTGCCGCCTCGCAGGCCACGGGCCACGGCGCGTCGGGCTCCATCCCGCCGGCCCCGGCGAGCCCGGTCCCGCGCGCCAGGCGCAGCAGGACTGTCTCCGCCTGGTCGTGCAGCGTGTGGCCGGTCACGCACGCCACCGCACCGGCGTCGCGGGCGGCCGAGGCGAGCCAGCGGTAGCGGGCCTCGCGAGCTCCGGCCTCGCTCGCTCGGCCGGCGCCCGCCGTGCCCTCACCGCCCGCGAGCACGGGCACGCCGAGGCAGCCCGCCAGCCACTCGACGTACGCGAGGTCGGCGGCGGCCTCGGCCTCGTCGCGGATGCCGTGGTTGAAGTGCGCCGCGACCGCGCGCCCCCCGGCGGCCTGGTGCAGGCGCGCGACGGCGACGAGCGCCGCGGTCGAGTCGGGCCCGCCGGAGCATGCCACGAGCAGCGTCGAGCCGGCCGCGACGTGCGCACCGAGCGCCGTCCCGACACGGCGCTCAAACGCCGCCGTCGATCGGGTGCGCCGCGGGAAGACCTCGGATGACTCGGTCATGCGCGCAGCGTAGCGCGGCGAGGGAACGGCGTCCGGCCTAGCGGCCGAAGAGCGCCTCCCACCAGCGCTCGCCAGGCTCGCGGTCCGGCACGCCGCTAACGAGCGGCTCCTCGTCGGTCGTGTGGTCCTCGACGACGATCGCCGTCTCGCCGGGGCGGACGAGCCCGAAGCGGCTCCGCGCCACGGCCTCGATGTACTCATCCGACGCGAGGTACTCGCGCAGGCCCTCGAGTTCGGCGATCTGCTCCTGGAGCCGCGCGACCTCCAGCTCGACCTCGCGCTGCTGCTCCGCCAGGAGATGCTGCTGGCGGGCGGTCTGCACGCCGGCGTACGCGAAGAGCGCGAGCAGGAGCAGCGCGATGGCGATCACCATCTGCAGCGGACCGAAGGCCGGGAGACGTGGTCTGGGGAGAGTGGGCACGTCCGTCCTCAAGAGTGCCCCGCCGCTTCCCACCGTAGCAGCGCCTCCCCGCGCCTACAACGGCGCGACGGCTACGCGTCGGGCAGGTGGCACTGCTCGTTGAGGCCGACGACCGACCACCTCGACGGCCCGCCGTCCTCGCCCGGCCGGCGCTCGACCACCGACAGCGATGCGAGTCCGAGGTGGAAGCGACGCTGCGCCGCCATCGAGACGCCGAGGGCGTGCGTGAGCAGCGACTTCAGCGCCATGTTGTGGGAGACCACCACGACGTCGGCCTCCCCGTGGCGCTCCGCCGCCTCGTCGAGCACCGCGAGCATGCGCACGCGCGCCTCGCCCATCGACTCGCCGCCGGGGAAGCGCAGGTCGGCGAACGTCTCGTCGCGCCACTGCTCCAGGAAGTCGGCGAAGTGCTCCCGGATCTCCTCGAAGCCCATGCCGTCGAGGTCCCCGTGGTCCACCTCGTGCAGGCGCTCGTCGACCACCGGGTCGAGGCCGGTCGCCTCGGCGATCGGCGCGGCGGTGTCGCGCGCCCGCGACGCCGGGCTCACGTAGAGCGCGACCGGGCGGTACGGCGTAAGCGAAGCGGCAACGGTGGTCGCCTGCAAGCGGCCCCGGTCGGTGAGCTGGTTGTCGATGCGGCCCTGAGTCTGGCCGCCGAGGTTTCCGGTCGCCTCGGCGTGTCGCAGCAGCAGGAAGCGCGTGGTCGTCACGGTTGTAGTCCCAGGAGCGCCTGGATCACCGGGTGCTGACGGATCTCGGCCCGGGTGTCCGGCGGTGAGCCGGGGGCGACCTCGGAGCCGTAGAACCCGACGAACCATATCAGCCGCCCGTGGTTGAAGTAGATGAACCCGGTCGGCGGCTCACAGCCGTCGAGGCGCGGCTCGGCGCGGCCCTCGGCGGTGATGACCCACTGCTCCCAAAACGCCGCCCGGTCCGGATAGGGCCAGAACACCCACACCGCGAACCGCTCGGCGCCCTCGTAGTCCGGTCCCGCGAACACGATCGGGTCAACCGACGCGCCGGGGCACGCGGGCTCGTAGAAGTCCATGAGCACGGCTCCGGGCTCCGGGAGGGCCGCGACGAGCTGCAGGAACCGGTCGGGGAGGTCTGCCGAATCGGTCGCGCCGAGCGTCGGCGTCGGGGTAGCCGTGGCCGGTGTCGGCGTCGAAGCGGCGGGTGTCGGCGTCGAGGTCGGTCTGGCCGGTGTCGGGGTGGGCGTGGCCGGTGTGGCCGTCGCGGCGACCGGCGTCGCGGTGGACACGGCCGCCGGAGCCTCGTCGTCGTCGCCTCGGCTAAACAGCGCGAGGACGCCGAGGGTCACAACCACCGCGAGCACGGTGTATGCCAGGCGGCTCATCGCGCCCTGCCCTCGAAGCGTCCTACTGCCACGTCAGCCCCAGGAAGGTACGCACGACGGGGTGCTCGCGGACCTCAGCGGCGGTCGCCGGGAGCGAGCCGGGCGCCACCTCGGAGCCGTAGAACCCGGCGAACCACAGCAGCAGGTTCTCGTGCCAGTAGACGAACCCGTTCGGCGGCGCGCAGCCGTCGAGGAGCGGGCTCACGCGGAAGTCCTCGCCCACGGACCACTCGGCCTGGAAGGCGTCGCGGTCGGCGTAGACCCAGAGCACCCACACGGCGTGCCGCTCGCTCGACCCGCCATCGGGCCCCGCGAAGACGACCGGTTGCGCCGAGGCGCCGGGGCACGCGGCCTCGAACTCGTCGGACAGCGCGAGGCCCGGCGACGGCAGCGCCGACTCGAAGTCGTCGAGGGAGAACGGGTCGCCGTCGATGCTCTCGGCAACGCGGGTCGGCGTGGGGGTGGGTGTGGCGGTGGTCGTGGGAGTCGCGCCGGCTGCCGGGCCGGGTGGACCGGTGGGCGACGGAGTGGGGGTCGCGGTCGCCGTCGCCTGGGTCGTCGTGGTTGCGGTTGCGGTCGGCTCCGCGTCGTCGGAGCCCCCGCCGATACACGCGAGGGCGAGGGCGCCGGCGAGCGCGAGCACGACGGCCGCGACGAGGCGGGTCACGGCAGCGGCTCCTCGAAGATTTCCTCGAACTCCAGCACCTGTTGCGTGCGCGGCGGCTCGTTCAGGCGCAGCCCGGTGCGGCGGCGCTCGCGCGGCCTGGCGCGCTCACCGAGCGCGTCGAGCACCGACAGCGGGCGGCCGGTCAGCCCCTCGCGCGCCTCGAGGTGCATGTCCACGAACACGCTGCCGCCCTCCACGCGGAGGTCGATGGCGCGCACGGTGGCGCGGATGTCGTAGACGCGCGTCTTCTGGCCCCGCTGCTCCTCCCACTCCAGCTCGTGCGTGGCGAGCAGCCCGTCGACTCGCCACCGCAGCTCGTCGGCGTCTATGTCGGCGCGGTCGAAGACGAGCTCGTACGTCGCCGAGGTGATCGCGGACTGAAGTGAGGGCTCCTCGTGCGGCACCTCCTCGACGGCGACGACGGAGAGGCCGTCCGGTAGCTCCCCGCGCAGCCGCTGGACCACGTCGAGCGGCGCGACGTGCGGCGACATCCAGGCGTCGAGGAGCTCCCGGTCGCCCTCGAACCCCACGGCAAGGGGTGCGCCGAGGGCGAGACGGGCGTGGGGCGAGAAGCCCTGCGTGTAGGCGAGCGGCAGGTGCGCGCGACGCAGCGCACGCTCCCACGCGCGCATCAGGTCAAGGTGCCCGACGTACCGCACGGCATCCGCCTTGCGGTAGGTCACGCGCAGCCGCTGCGGCCGTTCGTCAGCCATCGTGATAACGAGTGTAGCGAGCGCCACGCCGAAGCGCCCCGCAGCCGTCTGACAGGTCCGACGGCGGTTCAGCGTCCCGCCGTGTCGCCGGGGGCGAGCATCTGGCCCCCTCTCCCGCACCGCGGGAGAGGGCTGGGGTGAGGGTCTGAGGGCCTCCTCGATTGCTCTGGCGTGCGCAGACCCCCTCACCCTCACCCTCTCCCCCGCAGACGGGGGCGAGGGGATCAGAGACGGATGGGTGCGGGGAGAATCAGT
>VXMU01000091.1 GCA_009840945.1 Chloroflexota bacterium
CGGCTTCGTCCGCTCGAACTTCCCTCGCGCCATCTCCCGCTCTCCTGTCTCCCCGACGCCCCTCGGGGCCCGCCGGTCTGCCTGCTATACCCGCGCGCCGGCCCGGTCACCCGCGACCTCGCGGGCGACGCCGTCCGGCGCCTCTTCGTAGTGATCGAACTCCATCGAGTAGGTCGCGCGGCCCTGCGTCAGCGAGCGGACGTCCGTGGCGTACCCGAAGGTCTCCGCCAGCGGCACCAGCGCCGCGATCACCTGCGCGTTGCCGCGCGGCTCCGACCCCAGCACGGTACCGCGACGCTGGCTGATGTCGCCCAGCACGTCGCCGAAGTGGTCGTCCGGGGTCACGACCTCCACCCTCATGACCGGCTCCAGCAGCACCGAGGCGCCCTTCTCGAGCGCCTCGCGCATGCCCATGGTCCCGGCCGTCTGGAACGCCATCTCCGAGGAGTCCACCGCGTGGAACGAGCCGTCGACGACGGCCACCGCGACGTCCACCACCGGGAAGCCCGCGCGTGCGCCCGCGCTCAACGCGCGCTCGACGCCCTGCCGGACGGCGCTGATGTACTCGCGCGGGATCGACCCGCCGACCGTGCGGTCCTCGAAGCTGAATCCGGCGCCGGGCTCGCGCGGCGCGACCTCGAGCACGCAGTGCCCGTACTGGCCGCGGCCGCCCGTCTGGCGCACGAAGCGGCCCTCGGTGCGCACCTCGCGCCGCATGGTCTCGCGGTAGGCGACCTGCGGGCGGCCGACGTTGGCCTCCACGCGGTGCTCGCGCCGCATGCGGTCGACGATGACCTCGAGGTGCAACTCGCCCATGCCGGAGATGACGGTCTGCCCGGTCTCCTCGTCGTAGCGCACCTTGAAGGTGGGATCCTCCTCGGCCAGCCGCTGCAGCGACTCGCCCAGGCGGTCCTGGTCGTCGCGCGTGCGCGGCTCGATGGCCACGGAGATGACCGGCGCGGGGAAGCTGATCGCCTCCAGCACCACCGGCTGGTCCGGCGAGCTCAGCGTGTCGCCGGTGAAGGTGTCCTTGAGGCCGATCCCCGCGGCGATCTCACCCGCGTAGACCTCCTCGATGTCCTCGCGCGAGTCGGCGTGCATGCGTAGCAGCCGCCCGAAGCGCTCGCGGCGGTTGCGGCCGGTGTTGAGCACGCGCTCGCCGGAGCGCACGACGCCCGAGTAGACGCGGAAGAAGACGAGCCGCCCAACGAACGGGTCGGAGACGACCTTGAAGGCGAGCGCGGTGAGCGGCTCGTCGTCGGATGCGGCGCGCTCGTAGGTCACCTCGGTGTCGCTCACGTCGTGGGCGACTACCGGCGGCACCTCGAGCGGCGAGGGCAGGTAGGTCACCACCGCGTCCAGCAGCGGCTGCACGCCCTTGTTGCGCAGCGCCGAGCCGGCGAGGACCGGGGTGACGGCGTTGCTGATGGTCGCGCGGCGGATTGCCTTCTGCAGCTCGGTCACGCCGATCTCGTGGCCCTCGAGGAACGAGACCAGCAGCTGGTCGTCGTGCTCGGCCAGGCGCTCCACCATGGCTTCGCGCGCCACGCGCGCGGCGTCCTCGTACTGCACGGGGATGACGTCCTCGGCGACGGTCTCGCCGCGGTCGCCGCCGAAACGCAGCGCGCGCATGGTGACGAGGTCGATGACGCCACCGAAGGCGTCCTCGACGCCGAGCGGGAGCTGGAGCGGCACGGGCACGGCGCCCAGGCGCTCCTCGATCATCCGCAGCGTGCGGTCGAAGTCCGCGCCGGTGCGGTCCATCTTGTTGACGAAGCAGATGCGCGGCACCTGGTACTTGTTGGCCTGCCGCCACACCGTCTCGGACTGCGGCTCCACGCCCGCGACGCCGTCGAACACCACCACGCCGCCGTCGAGCACGCGCAGTGAGCGCTCGACCTCGACGGTGAAGTCGACGTGGCCGGGGGTGTCGATGATGTTGATCTGGTGGTCCTGCCACTCGGCGGTGGTGGCGGCGGAGGTGATGGTGATGCCGCGTTCGCGCTCCTGCTCCATCCAGTCCATCACCGCGGTGCCCTCGTGCGTCTCGCCGAGGCGGTAGGTGCGGCCGGTGTAGTAGAGGATGCGCTCGGACACGGTGGTCTTGCCGGCATCGATGTGGGCGATGATGCCGATGTTGCGGACGCGTTCCAGCGGGGTCTCACGGGTCATGTCGTCTGATGCTCCCTCGACACGTGACGGTCCCGCCGGGCCGTCCGATGGTCTCCTGCATGATTTCGCCCCCGGCCATTGCCGGGGGCGTGCTTGCCGGAAGTCCGGCGCTTACCAGCGATAGTGGACGAACGCACGGTTGGCCTCCGCCATCCGGTGCGTCTCCTCCTTGCGGCGTACCGCCACGCCGGTGTTGTTCGCGGCGTCCAGGACTTCCGACGCCAGCCGCTCCTCCATGGAGCGTCCGCCGCGTCCGCGCGCCGCATTCAGCAGCCAGCGCAGAGCGAGCGCCTGACGGCGCTCGGCACGGATGTCCACCGGGACCTGGTACGTCGCGCCGCCTACGCGGCGCGGCTTGACCTCGATCACCGGGGTCACGTTGCGCACGGCCTGCTCGAAGACATCGATGCCCGGGCGGCCGGTCTGCTCCTCCACGCGGTCGAGCGCGCGGTAGACGATGCGCTCGGCGGTGCTCTTCTTGCCATTCATCAGCACCTTGTTGGTGAACGCGGTGACGAGCCGCGACTGGAATCGCGGGTCGGGCTCGACGGGGCGGCGCTCGGCTCTGTTGCGACGCACGTCCGGCTACTCCTTGCGCGTTCCGTACTTGCTGCGGCCGCGGCGCCGGCCCTCGACGCCGGTGGCGTCCAGCGCGCCGCGCACCACGTGGTAGCGCACGCCCGGCAGGTCCTTGACGCGGCCGCCGCGCACGAGCACCACGGAGTGCTCCTGCAGCGTGTGGCCCTCGCCCGGGATGTAGGCGGTGACCTCGATGCCGTTGGTGAGGCGCACGCGGCAGACCTTCCGCAGCGCGGAGTTCGGCTTCTTGGGGGTGACGGTGCGGACCTGGGTGCAGACGCCCCGCTTCTGGGGCGAGCCCTTCTTGCCGCGCGTCATGCGGTTGGTGAGCGAGTTGTAGCGGAAGCGCAGCGCGGGCGCCTTGGTCTTCTTCGAGACCGGCTTACGACCCTTGCGAACCAGCTGGTTGATGGTTGGCAACGTGGCTTCCTCGTCCGTTACGTCTTCCGAACTCGCCTTGCGAGTTCTGTTATCCACACGACCCGGCGGCTGTTCCGAGGCACAAAGAACGGCCAGCAGGCTGCGGTGTGAGCCTCGCGGCGCTTGCACCTTCAGGTGCTGTGCCGCCGGTCCTCACCCGCCTCGGCCAACCGACCGTTACACAGGGTGTGCGCTGCCGAGCGCGCAACAAAGAAGATTACGTAGTGCCCGGAGCAGTGTCAACGAGCGTAGCGTGTCGCCTCCCGCCCGGCGAACGCAACGAGATCACCAGTATCGCGGTGACGAGGCGTCCCGTACTGTGACACAGATGGTCACGAACTGAGAATACCTTACGGCGATGGGTTTCCCCGTGCCACCGACGCCTGGTGACCCGTGAGGAAGTGGGCGATGCGTCCATAGCCCTCAGCGGCGGAGTACTGGCCGGCGCCGTGCTCGGCCTCCACGGCAACGATGAACGCGGCCAGTTCTCCCTCGGGGCTGTCGGGGGGCGCCGTCAGAATGCGCTGCAAGGCCTCAGCGAAGAGCGTGTCGAACGGCAACTGCCCCGACACGTAGCGGTGTGCGAGGTCGAAGAGCCTGACAGGGGAGTGATCCATGGCGCCCTCCGTCGAGTGGCCCGCTCATCCGCAACCAGTCCAGCCCGAGGCGATTCGGCGCGCCTTCAACGAGGGCCTCTACTACGAGCGCATGCTCTCCGGGGAAATCGAGGCGAGACTCCGGAATGACTCCCACCCGGAACGTCCCGTAGGCGACGAACCGATATGCACACGCTCGCAGATGTACTCGTACTGGCTCAACGGAGTCCCGGTAGCCCTTGTCCACCAATATACACGCCCGGACGGCTCAATCGGGGCATCGGGGCGCCCTGATCCGAAGGTGCTCGTGCTCGATGACGGCTCAACGTTGCGGCCCGTCAGCGCCGGCGGGCTGTAGGCCCGCGCCCTCAACGAGCACGCCGAGTCCGCAGCGGGGGCCGCCGCCGCGGCTGGCGCGGCCACTCGATGCGCCGGAACGCCTCGCGGTAGCGCGGCAGATCCGAGGTGTCCTCGCCGCGCGAGGCAGCCTCCGTCGCGGCTCGCTCGCGCCAGGCCTGCATCAGCTGCTCGGGCGTGCGGCCCACCTGCGAGAAGTGCGCGGAGACCGCCCGCACCTTCGTCTCCAGCACGGACTCGATGTCCACGTAGACGTCCGGCTCCGTGGCGCCGGCCAGCAGCATCATCTGCGGGCGGTGCGGCTCCAGGCCCTCCTCCTCGATCTGCTCGGGGAAGAAGAGCCGGTCGTCGGTGTCGGGCCAGATCGCGTCGTAGGTGGCCTGGCCGATGTGCCGGTGGTCGCGGTGGTTGAAGCCGGGGCGGAAGCCGTCCCAGGTGATCACGAGCATCGGCCGCAGCCGCCTGAGCTGGCGCACCACCAGGCCGCGCAGCTCGTCGTCCGCCCTGAGCGCGCCGTCGCCGAAGCCGAGGAAGATCGGCTCGTTCGCGCCGAGGATGCGCGCGGCCTCGCGCTGCTCCTCCTCGCGCTCGGCGGCCAGCATCTGCGGGGTGCGACGCGGGTCCTTCGTGCCCTTGTTGCCGTTGGTGGCGATCAGCATGTCGACCGTCCAGCCGACGGCCGTGAGCAGCGCGACGGTGCCGCCGCACATGAACTCGCTGTCGTCGGGGTGCGCGGTCAGCACGAACGCGCGGCGCTCCTCGATGTTCTCGGTGAGCGCCTCGACGGTCGTGATGTCGATGGTGGGAGACATGCGCGCGTCCCTGCCCCGCTACGTGGCGCTGCCGGCGGGCGCCGGGACGGCGACGGCGTCGCGCACGAGGTGGGCGTAGAGGTCGGCGAGCTGCGTGGCGACGGAGCTCCAGTCGTAGACGCGCATCGCCTCCGCGGCGTCCTCGCCCATCCGCGCGCGCAGCGCCTCGTCGCCAAGCAGGCGGTCGAGCTGGCGCGCGAACAGGTCCGGGCTGCGCCACGGGATGAGGTAGCCGGTCACGCCGTCCGCCACCGTCGAGGCGAGCCCGCCGACGCGCGAGGCGACGACCGGCACGCCGGAGGCCATCGCCTCCGCCGCCACCAGCCCGAACGACTCGTAGCGCGACGGCATCACCACCACGTCGGCGGCGTTGTAGTACGTCCCGATCTGCTCGTGCGTGACCGAGCCGACGAAGCGCACCAGGTCACTCACGCCGGCGTCCTCGGCGATGCGGCGCAGCCGCGCCACCTCGGCGCGGGAGCGGTCGTCGCCGCCGATGACCAGCAGCTGCACGCCCTCGCGCTCCGTCATCTCGCCCAGCGCCCCGATGAGCACGTCGAGGCCCTTCGGGGCCTCGATGCGCCCGGCGGCGAGCAGGATGCGCGCGGCGGGGTCGATGCCGAGCTCGGCTCGGGCGGCGGCGCGGTCGCGCGGGCGGAAGCGCTCGCGGTCCACGCCCGGCGGGATCACGGCGACGCGGCGGGCCGGCACGCCGTAGAGCTCGCCGAGCAGCCGCATCTCGTGGTCGGTCGCCACGACCACGCGGTCGACGTCGTGGACGAGCATGCGCTCGGCGTCGACGCGCGCGTCGGGCTCGTACTCGGAGTAGCCGACGGCGAGCTTGACGTCGGCGAGCGTGTGGAACATCGCCACATGCGGCGCGTCCCACGCGCGGGCCAGCACCCGGCCGGCGACGGCGGAGAGCCAGTAGTGCGAGTGGACGAGGTCGTACTCCGTGCCCTCGGCGGCGGCGAACGCGAGCACGCCGGAGGCGAAGTCGTCGGCGAAGCCGTCCATCTCCTCCTTCTCGACGCGCTCGGCGGGCCCGGCCTCGACGTGGACGAGGCGGACGCCGTCGGTGACGGCCTCGACCTCGGGCGCGAAGGGGTCGGTGCGGCGCGTGAAGACGTCGACGCGGAGCCCGGCGCCGGCCAGCGCGGCCGAGACGGCGCGGACATACACGTTCATCCCGCCGGTCTCGCGGCCGCCGAGCGGCGCGAGCGGCGAGGTGTGCATCGAGATCATCGCGACCCGGCGGACGGGCGTTGGCGCGGCGATGGCCGCGTGCAGACCGTTCGCGAGGGTCATCGGGACAGCATCATCCGGATTGTGGTTCTCCCGCCTGGGTCCCTCCGCGGCTAGCGCGGGGGACGGATCAACTCGAGGAACTCGGAGCGCGTGTTGGCGTCGCTGCGGAACGCGCCGCGCATCGCCGAGGTCACCATCTTCGAGCCCGGCTTGCGCACGCCGCGCGCGGTCATGCAGAGGTGCTCGGCCTCGATCACCACGCCCACGCCGCGCGCGTTCAGCGCCTCCTCGATGCATTCCGCGACCTGGTTGGTCAGCCGCTCCTGCACCTGCGGACGCCGCGCGAAGATCTCGACGGCGCGCGCGAGCTTGGAGAGGCCGACGATGCGCCCGTCCGGCAGGTAGCCGACGTGCGCCTGGCCGTGGAAGGGCATGAAGTGATGCTCGCACATGGAGTGGAACGGGATCTCGCGCAGGATCACGAGCTCGTCGTGGCCTTCCTCGAACCCGACCGCCAGCACCTCGCGCGGATCGCGGTCCAGGCCGTCGAACATCTCGCGGTACATCGCGGCGATGCGACGGGGCGAGTCGCGCAGCCCCTCGCGGTCGGGGTCCTCGCCGATGGCGGCGATGAGCGCCCGCACGGCGTCCTCGGCCGCGTCGACATCGAACCCCCCGCGGGTCAGCGGGGCCGTGTGGATGGCCGTCACGCGAAGTCCCTTCCATCCGCGACACTCGACGCCGGCCGACACGACAGCAGGCGTGGGCACGATCGGGCGCCGTGTCCGGCGCCGCGCACGATCGTAGCACGACCCCGTACCCCGTGGGGGTACGCGAGGCCGCGGGCTACGGTGCGCGCCAGCCCAGCGCCGCCGCGACCTCCTCGGCCTCGGCGGTCGTCTCGTGCGTCACGGCGTCGATGCCGAGCGCCGTCTCCGGGTCCTTCAGTCCCGACCCCGTGATCACGCACACCGCCGTCAGCCCCTCGAGCGACTCGCCCGAGCGCGCCATGGCGAAGAGCCCGGCGACCGAGGCCGCCGACGCCGGCTCGCAGAACACGCCTTCGTCGGCCGCGAGGCGCTCGTACGCCTCGAGGATCTCCTCGTCGGTAACGGCGCTGATCGACCCACCGGACTCGTCGCGCGCCGTCACCGCGCCTTGCCACGACGCCGGGTTGCCGATGCGGATCGCGGTCGCGATGGTCTCCGGGTCGTCGACGGGGCCGCCATGGACCAGCGGGGCGGCGCCCGCGGCCTGGAAGCCCCAGATGCGCGGGCGCGTCGCCGCGCGCTCGCGGCGGTGGTACTCGACGAAGCCCATCCAGTACGCGGTGATGTTGCCGGCGTTGCCCACGGGGATCGCGAGCACGTCGGGCGCGGCGCCGAGCTCGTCAACGATCTCGAACGCGGCCGTCTTCTGACCCTGGATGCGGTTCGGGTTGACCGAGTTCAGGAGCACCACCGGGTACGCGTCTGCGAGGGAGCGCGCGACGCGCAGCGCGTCGTCGAACGAGCCGTCGACGGTGACGATCTCGGCGCCGTGGGCAACGGCCTGCGCGAGCTTGCCCATGGCGACGCGGTTCGCCGGGACGATCACGTACGCGCGCATCCCGTAGCGCGCCGCGTACGCGGCCATCGACGCCGACGTGTTGCCGGTCGAGGCGCAGATCACGGCCTCGGCGCCGTCCTCGGCGGCCTTCGCGGCGGCCAGCACCATCCCCCGGTCCTTGAACGAGCCCGTGGGGTTGGCGAGCTCCAGCTTGAAGTAGAGCGCGCCCAGCCCCAGCTCGCCCTCGAGCTTGCGGGACCGCACGAGCGGCGTTCCTCCCTCGCCCAGCGTGATGCGGGGCGTGCGATCGGTGACCGGCAGCAGGTCGGCGTAGCGGTCGAGGATGAAGCGGCTGTCCGCCCCGCTCACAGCGGGTGCTCCGGCGCGGTGTGCGGATCGGTGCCCTCGCGCAGCCGGGTGACCAGCTGCTGCCCCTCGCGGAGCCGCTGCTCGATGCCCTCGATCTGCTTCTCGGTGGCGGTGCGCTCGGCGTCCAGGAGCCGCTGGAAGTGCTCGACCACGGCTTCGCGCAGCATGTCGAGCGCCTCGCTCACCATCAGCAGCCGCTCGTCGGTGCGCGACGACTGGCGCGCCAGCGCGGCGCGCTCCTCGGCTGCCGCGCCCAGGCGGTCCCGCGCCTCCTCGAGGTACTCGCTGAAGACCGCGAGGCGTTCCTCGAGCCGGACCCGCGCGGCGCGCTGCTGGTCGATGAGCTCCAGGAGCTCGTCCTCGCGGTCGCGCCGGGCGCGCTCCTGCGCCACTTCCTCCCCGGTGCGCCGCAGCTCGGTGCGCAGCGTCTCCGCTGTCGCCTCGAGCTGGCTGATCGACGAGCTGAGCTCGGGCAGCGCGAGGTCCAGTCGCTCCTTCGCCTGCCGTCCCTGCATCGCCAGGTCGGCGGCGGCGCGGATGCGGTTGTCGATGTCCTCCATCCGCCCGGGCCCGAGGGGTGCGTCGTCGGCATCTGCGCGCTGGCCGTGCATGGAGTCGGCCGACCAGCTCCGCTGCTCCAGCGCCTGCACGCGCTCGTTGAGGCGGCTGATCACCCCCTCGGCCCCCTCGAGGGTCCCCTGGAGGCGCTGCTGCGCCGTGCGGAGGGCCTGCTGCTCCGTCTCGTGGCGGCGCGTGTTCTCCTCGATCGAGGCGAGGGTGCTCTCGAGGCCGGCGACGGTGCGTTGCTGCTCGTGCATCGACGAGCGCAGCACGTCGACCTCGTGGCGCAGCCGGTCGGTGTTCTCGCGCAGCGCGGCGAGCTGGCGCTCTGCCCACCCGGAGACGCCTTCGGGCGGTACGGTGGAGTCGAGGTCGTCCAGGGCCGGCTCGGTGGTCACGCGTTCACCCGTCATGGCGCTGCCCCGCTCAGCCCGCCATCGCGAGGACGTTCCCGACCTCGACGACCACCTCGGCCGCGGCGATCTCGGCGAGCGCCGACTCCAGCGCCTCGCCGGGGCCGGTGTGCGTGGTGAGGACGATCTCGGCCGTGCGGGCGTCCTCGTCCACCTCGAACTGCACGACCGAGGCGATGCTCACCCCGCGCGCACCGAGGGCCGTGCCGATCTCGCCGAGCACGCCCGGCCGGTCGGCGACCGTCATGCGCACGTAGCGCCGCGCGTGGTGCTCGCCGGGCGAGCGGACGCGCATCGAGCGGTACGCCTGCGGCGGTGGGGGCCGACGCTCGGCGACGATATCACGGGCGATGTCGAGCACGTCCGCCAGCACCGCGCTCGATGTCGGCGCGGCCCCGGCGCCGGGGCCCTCCAGCACCACGCGGCCAACGAGGTCACCTTCGACCTGCACGGCGTTGAGCACGCCGTCGACCTTCGAGAGGGGCTCGTCGCGCGCGATCAGGGTCGGCTGCACGGAGGCGAGCAGCTCGCCGTCGACGAGCCGCCCCTCGGCGAGCAGCTTGATCGCGTAGCCGAGCGTCGAGGCGTAGCGGATGTCGCGCGCGGTGACCTGCGTGATCCCGCGCTGCACTACGTCCTCCGGGCCGACCTCCACGTGGAAGGCGAGCCCGCACAGGATCGCGAGCTTGAAGGCGGCGTCGTGGCCCTCGACGTCGGCGGTCGGGTCGGGCTCGGCGTAGCCGAGGCGCTGCGCGTCGGCGAGCGCGTCGGCGTAGTCGGCGCCGTCCTGCGTCATCGCCGTGAGCATGTAGTTCGTCGTGCCGTTGATGATGGCGGTGACCGCCGTGATGTCGTTGGCGAGGAGGTCGCGGAAGAGCGGGCTGATGATCGGGATGCCGCCGCCCACAGACGCCTCGTAGAGGAGCCGCACGCCGCCCTCGGCGGCCAGGTCGCGCAGCGCGGCGCCGTGCTTCGCGATCACCTCCTTGTTGGCGGTGACCACGTGCCGGCCCGACCCCAGCGCCTCGGCGATGTAGGAGCGCGCGGGCTCCTCGCCGCCCATCAGCTCGACCACGATCGAGGTGGCGTCGTCGCCGAGCACCACGTCGAGGTCGGTCGTGAGCTGGTGTGGCTCCAGGCCCTCGCGAGCCCTCGATGCGTCGCGCACCAGCGCGTGCCGCAGCTCCAGGCGACGCCCGACCGCGGCCGCGTAGCGCTCGGACCCCGCCGTGAGCGCACGGATCACACCCGCGCCCACGTTGCCCGCGCCCAGCAGCGAAACGCCAATCGGGTCACTCACCGGCTGCCTCCCGACACCTGCTCGCTAGCTCCCGAGGTCGCTGATCAGGCGGTCGAGGATCCAGCGTTCCTCGCCCGGCGACAGATCGACGTCGACCTCCACGGTCTTGCGCTCGGCCTCGAGCCACTCGGTGAACCGGGCGGCTCCCAGCGACTCGCGCTGCCCCTCATCGATCGCGCGCGCATCGTCACGCTCGCGTACCAGGTACACATCGTAAAACGGCCCGTCGCGAACGATCGCGCTCACCGCGTCCCGCGGCAGCTCGGCGACGGCCGCGCGCGCCTCGGGCGAGAGCGCGGCGAGGGGGTACCAGCCGATGTCGCCGCCCGCGCCGCTGCTCGCCACGTCCGAGCTGCGCTCGTCGGCGAGCTCGGCGAAGTCGGCGCCGCCGGTCACCTGCTCCCGGATCTCCGCCGCCGCCGCCTCGTCGGCCAGGCGGATGCGGGAGAGTAACACCTGCGCCGTCACCTCGCCGTACTCGTCGACGAACGTATCGCGCAACCGCCCGACGAGGATGTTGGCCGTCACGATCGCCTCGACCTCGGTGCGCGAGAGCCGCGAGTCCGTCAGCAGCTCCGCGAGCGCGTCGATGAACTCGCCCTCCGTCGCCTCGGGCTCCAGCGCGAGCCGCTCGAAGAGCGTCGCGCGCACATCGTCGTCCGACACGTCGCCGACGACGGCGGGCGCCCGTGCGAGTACGACCTCGGTGTCCTCGATGAGCTCGAGCGTCTCGCTCACCGCGACGTCGAAGCCGGAGAGGCCCTCGTCGCCGTGGCGCATCTCGTAGAGCGCGCGTCGGGCGACGGCAGAGGCGTCGTAGTCGGCGTCGCCGACGCTCAGGATGTGCGCGCGCGGTGGCAGGTACTGCGTGAAGTAGAGCCCGACGAGTACAACGAGGACGGCGACGGCGAGGACGCCGACCACGCCGTAGATGACGAGCCGTTCCCTGCGCCGGTCGCGCTCCTCGCGTGCACGGCGCGACTCGCCCGGGGGTCGGTAGGTTGCCACGCCCCGCTGCTCCCCGGCCGAATGCCGCTGTGTACGACGCTTGCGAGGCGGGCGGAGCCGTTAGCGGCGCGAGGGCCGGCCGGCGGGCACGCCGGAGACGCGCACGTGCTCGGCCGTGTACGGCAGCAGCCCCATGTGGCGGGCGCGCTTCACCGCCTGCGCCAGCAGCCGCTGGCACTTGGCCGTGCAGCCGACGCGGCGGCGTCCCTCGATCTTGCCGCGGTCGTTCAGGTAACGGCGCAGCAGGCCCACGTCCTTGTAGTCGATCACACGCGTGCCGGGCGGGCAGAAGTCACAGGGCCGACGCCGACCGCCCCCACCACCGGGGCGCCGGCCACCGCCGCGGCGGTCACCGCGGTCACCGCGATCACCACGGTCGCCGCGCGGCGGGCGGTCGCCGCGGTCGAAGGAGCGCGCCGCACCCTCGTCACGGGGCGCGGCGGCGGTGGGTTCCGGCGTCGGTTCGTTCGTCACAGAGTCCTCCCCGTACGCCGGTCCCCGCCGGCGGCCTCGTGTTCAGCTTAGAACGGCAGGTCGTCGGGTTCGAGGTCGCCCTCGGCGTCCGCGCCCACGGCCATGGCCGGCGCGCCCTCGCGCCCGAACGGCGCGGCGTCGCGCTGGCCGCCGAGGAACTTGACCTCCTCGGCGATGACTTCGGTGGTGTAGCGGGTGACGCCGTCCTGGCCTTCCCAGGAGCGGGTGCGGAGGCGGCCCTCGACGTACACCTGGCGTCCCTTCGAGAGGTACTGGCTGCAGATCTCCGCGAGCCGGTTCCACGTCACCACCCGGAACCACTCGGTCTCGTCGCGTGCCTCGCCGTCGCGCGTGGTGTAGCGGCGGTTCGAGGCGACGCGGAACTCGGTCACGGCGCTGCCGTTGGCCGTGTAGCGCATCTCCGGGTCCGCACCCAGGTTCCCGATGATCATCACTTTGTTCAGCATGGCGCACTTCCCCCATCGTGCGGTGGGGAGTTTGCAATCTGCGCGTACTGTAACGCGCTCGCGCGCGCCGTGCGCAACCGGCGGATCACTCGGTGCCGGCGACGGCAGCCGGTGGCGCCTCGGCGGGCTCTTCGGCCTCGGCCGGGGTTGCCTCCGCGGCAGGCGTCTCCGCAGCGGGCGCCGCGTCCCCAGACTCGGGGGCAGGCGTTTCCGCGGCGGGCGCCTCGGCGGTTTCGGCCGACGTTTCCGCGGCGGGAGCGTCGCCTTCCGCGGCCGGCTCGCCCTCGGCAGCCTCGTCGGCCGCAGGCTCCGACGGCGGCCGGTCGCCGAACGAGGGGCGACCACCGGCGGGGCGGCGCATGTCGACCTCCTGCTCCGGTGGACCCTCGTAGCCGGGGATCACGCCGGTGATGAGCAGGTGGCGCAGGATGTCTTCGTTGATGTTGAGGGCGCGCTCGAGTTCGGCGGTGCGCTCGCCCGGCATGTTGAGGTAGGTGAGGACGTAGGTGCCCTCGAAGTGGTGGCGGATGGGGTAGGCGAGGCGACGCCGGCCCCAGTTGTCGACCATCGAGACGGAGCCGCCGCCGTCCACGATCAGCGCGCCGACCCGCTCGACCATGGCGTCCACGTCCTCGGCCGACAGACGGGGGCTGATCACGTACAGCAGTTCGTACTCGTTCAAGCGTCTCCTTCGCCGGGCCGTCCAGCCCACGGGCTCGCAGCCCAACCCACCTCGGTCACGTGCGCGAGGATCGCAGCCGCCGAAGCAACGGGCCGCCGGCTCGGCGGCGACCGTACCCACACCGATGATGGGCGCACCCCACGCGCGCAGGCAAGTATAAGTCGCCCCGATCGACGGGCAACCCTCGCGCGCGCTACGCCGCAGGCTCGATGGCTACGCGCCCGCCCGGCTCCACATCGACGCACAGGCTGTGTCCAGCGAGGAGCGCCATACCCACCATCGGCGCGGCGTCGGATACATAGGCAAGCACGCGCCTGGGGCGCCCGTCCCAGTGCACCGTCACCACATAGATCTCCAGGGAGGCCTCACTGCCGTCGGCCAGTTGCACCCGATTGAAGCCAGCAAAATCGAGGTCCAATTCTGTGACGACCCGCGCAGGCAAGGTGATGAACCGGTCGAACCCGGTGTCCACCACCGCTTCGACTTCCGCGACGCGACCCGATGGGCCACGGAGCGGAAGCCCGACCACCGCCTGCAGGGCGGCATTCACAGCGCCTTGGATCATCTGCTTCGCTGGGGCGTGCCGCCCCCGAGGCTGGCAACCACGCGGTAGCCGACCCTCAGCAGCCAGACATCGATCGCATCCGGCTGTTGGGAGCGCAGACGGTCGACGGCGGACAAATCGCTCTCACCCATCGCCCAGTCCCCACTCGCCACATCGATGGCAACGAAGGCTCCGTCGTGGACATCTTCCACGAGCGAACGGATGTCGCGTTCGTAGATCTCGTCGCCGAGTCGGGCCGTTTCCTCGGCGGACCGCCGCGTGGTCGTCATAGGCTTCTCCGGCTCCGCTCGGTGCACACCTACGCCGGCGGCACCCCCGGCGCCGGGAACGCGTCGCACAGCTCCAGTACCTCGGCGCGAGCCCCGGCGGCGACGTCGTCGTCCTCGGGGGCGTCGAGGACGCGCGCGATCAGCTCGCCGACGCGGCGGAGCTCGGCCGACTCGAGGCCGCGCGAGGTCAGCGCGGGCGTACCGATGCGGATGCCCGAGGCGGTGGCGGGCGGCAGCTCGTCGTACGGGATCGCGTTCTTGTTCACGACGATGCCCGCGCGGGCCAGCGCGTCTTCCGCGCTCTGGCCGGTCAGGCCCTTCGTCGTCACGTCGACGAGCAGGAGGTGGTTGTCCGTGCCGCCACTGACGACCCGCAGCCCGGAGTCCACGAGCGTCTCGCCGAGTATCCGTGCGTTCTCGACCGTCTGCTGCGAGTAGGCCCGGAACGCGTCGGTGGACGCCTCGGCGAGCGCGACCGCCTTGCCGGCCACGACGTGCATGAGCGGGCCGCCCTGCGCGACGGGGAACACGCCGCGGTCCACCTGGCGGGCGTAGTCGGCGTCGCACAGCACCAGGCCGCCGCGCGGGCCGCGCAGCGTCTTGTGCGTCGAGCTGGTGATGAGTTGGGCGTGGCCGACCGGCGTCGGGTGGACGCCCGCGGCGACGAGCCCGGCGATGTGCGCCATGTCGGCCATCAGCATCGCGCCGATGCCGTCGGCGATCTCACGCGCGCGCTCGAAGTCGATGAGGCGCGGATACGCGGTTGCGCCGGTGACGATGAGCCGGGGGCGGTGCTCCTCGGCGAGTCTCGCCATCTCCTCGTAGTCGATGGTCTCGCTCTCGCGGTCGACGCCGTAGGAGACGAACTCGAAGAGGCGACCGCTGAAGTTGACGTGGCTGCCGTGGGTGAGGTGGCCGCCCTGGTCGAGGCGCATACCCATGACGGTGTCGCCGGGCTTGAGCACGGCGAAGTAGACGGCCATGTTCGCCTGCGCGCCGGAGTGCGGCTGCACGTTGGCGTGGTCGGCGCCGAACAGGGTCTGCGCACGCTCGATCGCGAGCGTCTCGACCTCGTCGACAAAGTCACAGCCGCCGTAGTAACGACGGCCGGGGAGCCCTTCGGCGTACTTGTTGGTGAGCACGCTGCCGACGGCTTCGATCACCGCGGAGGACGTAAAGTTCTCCGAGGCGATCATCTCCAGCGTCGTACGCTGTCGATCTTCCTCGCGCGCGATCGACGCGGCTACCGCCGGGTCGACGTCGGCGAGCGCCGCGCCCAAGTCCGCCACCATGCTCATGTCTGCCCCTCGCACCACCCTGCGCGTCTCCTGCTTCCACCCTAGCACGCGGGCGCTCTGTATCCGTCAGCCTCGCGAGGCGTCCCGGGCGCCGTCAGCGGCGCCGTCAGACCACGACCGGCGGCTGCACTTCCTCGACGCGCACGCGCGTCTCCAGGCGGTGGGTGTCGGCCGCCGTGCACAGCGCCGTGCCGGGCGTCAGGCAGACGGCCGCGCCCGCGGCCGTCGCGGTCACCAGCGCCTCGGACCAGGGGTGGTGGCGCACCAGCGAGAACAGCAGGCCGGCCAGAAAGGCGTCGCCCGCGCCGACGGCCGAGTTGACCTCCACGGACGGCGCGGGCACCCGGAAGTCGCCCTCGGCGGTGGAGGCGACACACCCTTCGCTCCCGCGCGTGATAACCACGTGCTCGACGCCCCACGACCGCAGCATGCGCGCGGCGTCGAGGGCAGAGTCAGGGCCCTCGATGGTGCTGCCGAGCAGCCTCCCGGCCTCGTGGGCGTTGAGCTTGAGCAGGTTCGGGGCGGCTCCGGCCGCGAGCACCTGCGCGACGATCTGGCCGTCGGCGTCCAGCGCCGTCTTCGCGCGCCGGTCGGAGGCGATCCCGAGCAGGTCGACGTAGAGGCCGGCGTCGGTGCCGGGCGGAATGGAGCCGGCGAGCACCAGCCACGTCTCGATCCGCGGGCGCAGCCTGCGGGCGATGCTGGAGCGCAGCTGTGTGATCGCGTGCTCGGTCACCTTCGGCCCCGCCGCGGCGAGCACGGTGTGCACGTGGCTGGTGCGGTCGAGGATCGTGATGTTGGTGCGGGTCTCGCCGGGCACGAACATGAACTCGCAGCCGATGCCCGCGTCGAGCAGGGAGTCTTCGATCATCCGTCCCATGTCGCCGGGCGCGAAGCCGCACGCGAGAGGCTCGTAGCCGAGTTCCTTGAGTACGCGGGCGACGTTGATGCCCTTGCCGCCCACGTCCCAGCGGTTCGAGGCGACACGGTTGGTGTCACCCTCGACGAGTGCGTCGATTTCGATGGTCTGGTCAATCGCGGGGTTGAGCGTGACGGTGACGATCACAGGAGCCTCCCGCCGGTGCCCCGTTCAACCGATTCTAGGTCCACGCGGCGCGCGCTTACCAGCCCTCACGCCTGCTAGTCCTCGCGCGCGATCGCCAGCGCGTAGACGCGGTCGGCGCCCGCATCGAGGAGCGCCCGCGCCGCCGCGCCGAGCGTCGCGCCCGTCGTGGCCACGTCGTCGACGAGCAGGACGGACGGCGGCGGAGCCGCGCGGACCTCGAACGCGCCGGCCATGTTGCGGCGGCGACGGTCCATGCCCAGAGCCGTCTGCGCGCCGGTCGCGCGGACCCGGCGCAGCAGTCCGTCGGTGAGCGGTACGCCAAGCTCGTCCGCCACCGTCGCGGCCAGCAGCCGCGCCTGGTCGAAGCCCCGCCTGCGGCGTCGTGCGCCGTGGAGCGGGACCGGCGTCACCGCGTCGACGGACCACCACCCCGGCACGACACGCGCTGAGGCGCGGCCGAGCGGGTCGAGGAGCGCGCTGACGCCGCGGAACTTCGCCTCGATCACGGCGCGCCGGGCGGCGCCGACGAAGCGGTAAGGCGTGCGCAGGCCCTCGAACGGCGGTGGGGCGGCCGCGCAGCGCGAGCACGCCCCGTCGCGTCGCCGCGCCTCGCGCGCCGAGCCGGCGGTGGGCAGCCAGCAACGCGGGCAGCGCGGCGGGTCGGCGTGGGGGAGCGCGTCGAGGCACGCATCGTGCAGGGCCGCGCCGTACCTGCCGCAGACGATGCAGCGCTGCGGCAGCAGCGCGTCGCCGAACCCCTGCCGGAGCACCGGGGCGAGCGTGCGCGCGGCGGTCCGCCACGTCATCGTGTGCGCCCTCGCCCCGCGCCGGCCTGGCGCGGCCCGGACGGTGGTCGCGCGTATACTGGCGGGGACACGTCGGCCCGAGCGGGCGGCGGCGGAAGCGAGGAAGCAGCTTCGTGCAGGTACGGATCCGGCTCTTCGCGCAGCTCCGCGACCTCATGGGCGGCGACCTCGACGAGGACGTCGGCGGAGACCGCATCACCATCGCCGAGCTGCATCGCCACCTCGAACGGACGCACCCCGCCCTCGAGCCCTACCTGCCGACGCTCGCCGTGGCCATCAACCAGGAGTACTGCCTGGACGCCGCCGCCGAGATCGGCCCCGGCGACGAGGTCGCGCTGATCCAGCCCATCTCGGGCGGCGCCGATACCCCTCGCTACCTGGTCACCGCAGACCCCCTCGACCGCGACGCATTGCGCGAGCTCGTCGCGACCGACGCGAGCGGCGCCGTCGTGCTCTTCGAGGGTGTGGTCCGCAACCACCACGAGGGCCGCGCGGTCGCGCGGCTCGAGTACGAGGCGTACGCGCCGATGGCCGAACGGCAGATGGCCGCCGTGGGCGACGAGGTGCTCGCCGAGTTCGCGGACCGCGAGGTGCACCAGGTCGCCGCCCATCACCGCATAGGGATGCTGGAGGTCGGCGATGTCTCGCTCCTCGTGGCGGTGTCCGCGGCGCACCGCGGCGACGCCTTCGAGGCCGCCCTGCGCGCCGTCGACCGCATCAAGGAGACGGTGCCGGTGTGGAAGCGCGAGCACGGCGTGGACGGCTCGATGTGGCAGGAGGGCGTGAGCCCCCGGCCCGCGGGAGCGGAGCACCTCGCCGGGGCGTAACGCACTCGACTGCATCCGAGGCTACGAGCGTCGGATAAGCACGACTCAGATCCGGACGCCGATAGCTGCGAGCGCAGCCACCACAACTGCGCCTATCCCATCTGGGCGAGGGCGACACCGACCGCCGCGAGGACGAGTCCAAAGCCAGTAGCCATGATCACGCCGAGCTTGATCACCAGTCTCGACTCAAGGCCGTCGACCTTCTGATCCAGGAGATCGAGTTTGTGATCCAACTGCTTGATCTCGCCGCTCAGCCGGTGGTCGAGCTCGTGAATCGCGGTCGTTAGCTTGTGGTCGACGCGACCGATCTCGGCTGTCAGCTTGTGGTCGACCCGCTCGATCTCGCCGGCTAGTTTGTGATCGACCCGTTCGATCTCGCCCGTGAGCTTATGGTCGAGGCGCTCGATTTCACCGGTCAGCCTGTGGTCGAGTTGCCTGATCTCGCTCGTCAGCTTGTGGTCGAGCTGGGCAACCTTCAGCTCGATTTCGGCGACCGCTCGTTCGAGGTCGAGCTTCGTCGCTACGTCGTCGGCGCGCGCCGCCATCTGCGTCGCGAGCAGGTGCGACTGCTCTTCGGTGAAGCCTGCAGCCCGCAACTCCTGCGAGATGCTGATCGGGTCTAACGCCATCGCCACGAGTAAACCTCGCCGCCTTCCCGTGGGAGCGGGTGCGGCGAGCACGATAGCACACTCAGGCTATCACGTTACTTATGACCCCATACGGTAGTCGGGCACGCGCAGCTCGTAGACCGTCGCGACCTGGAGGTCACCGAGCCGCGAGGCGATGCGCGGCTCCAGCTTCGTGAGTTCGAGGTCGCTCGTCACCACCGTGGGCCGGCGGCCGAGGTGGCGGTAGTTGAGCAGCTGGTACAGCTTCTCCTGCGCCCACCCGCTCGACTGGTGCGCGCCGAGGTCGTCGAGGATGAGCAGGTCCACGTCGCGGAGCCGTCGGAACAACGTGTCGAATCGCTCGCCCGAGTCCGGGTCGAACGTCGCCCGTAGCTCGTCGAGCAGGTCGGGCACGGTAGCGAAGGCGACGCGGTCGCCGGCCCCGACGCGGTGCGACGCGACGGCAGCCGCGAGGTGCGTCTTGCCGGTCCCGTTCGCGCCGAGGAGCACCAGCCATCCCTCGGGCTCGTCCGCCCACTTGCGGGCGAGCCGGAACGCGGACTCGAGGTTGCGCCGGTCCTCGCCGCGCAGCCCGTGGCCCGCCGGGCGGAAGGTCTCGAACGTGAACGCGTCGAGGCGCTCCTGCGTCATCCCCCCGACGGCGATGAACTGCTGCCTCGGAGGCTCCTCCAGCACGAACTGCTGCACGAGCGAGGGGTCGCCAAGCCGGGCGCCAAGGCGGCCCTCGATCTCCTCGGGCGACGTGACGGTCGTGAAGACCGTCGGAAGCGCGGCATGGAAGCGGTGCGAGACCACCTGCACGAACTTCTCGCGCGCCCACGCCGTCTCCGAGTAGCCGTCGAGGTCGTCGAGCACGAGCAACGGCGCGGCGCGCACCTGCTCGCTCAGCGCGTCGTAGGCGAGCTCGGCCTCGTCGTCGTAGGAGGCGCGCAGGCGGTCGAGCAGGTCGGCGACGGTGAAGAACAGCGCCGGGCTGCCGCGCTCGATGGCGCGGTTGACGATCGCTGCCGCGAGGTGGGTCTTCCCGCAACCGGGCACGCCGCCGAGCACGAGCCATCCTTCGGGGGCCTCGGCGAAGCGCCGTGCCGCCTCGACGGCCACCACGTAGCGCTCGCGGGCCCGCGCGTCGCTGGAGCGCCCGTGCGGGACCAGCGTCTCGAAGGTGAAGCGTTCGAGAGCGCCCAGGCGCGAGTAGCGGAGCAGGCGCGCGCGCCGCTCGGCGTCGTCCTCGGCGCGCGCGCAGGCGCACGGCACCGCCCGCCCGAAGTCGGGGTGGTCGATATCCGTGGTGACGCGCACGAAGCGCGCGCCGCCGCACTCGGCGCACACCGGCTCGCGCTCGGCGGCCGGCGTGCTAGCCGCGGCGGATGACGCGCTCGTACGGGCCGTGGTCGCGCGCTGCGCGTGCAGCAGCTCCCTGAGCGGACGCATCCCGCGTACTCCTGCTTCCTTCGTCCTTGCCCTCGCGCTCCCAGCGGCGAAGGATCGCCTCCGCGTAGGCCCACGAGCGCGCGTTGTTGCGCGCCGCCTCATGCAGCGCGTCCGTCACCCACTCCTCCGGGTAGCGCTCGCACGCCGCGGCGAGCGCCCCCGACGTCGAGGGCGTCAACAGCCCGATCTCCTGCTCGTACACCCGCGCCGGCCCAGAGGGATCGAGGGCGGCAGGCTCCGGCCGCGACGCGGCGAGGCGCGCGCCCTCCGGCAGCGTGGCCGCGCCGGACCGCACGCGGTCGAGGCTGCGCCGCCCGACCTCGTTGTTCACGAAGCACAGCGTCTCGCCCTCGTCGAGCGCGAGCGTGAGCAGGCTGCCGCGCGCCACCGCGCGCTCGATGGCTGGCGCGAGCGCGTCGTCGCCCCCGCAGGGCGCGAGCGCGCGCCGCAGCGGCGCCTCGGCCGCCAGGTCCGATGCGCGCACCGCGCGCAGCGGGCCACGCTGCCGGCCGATGGCGTACAGCGCGTAGAGCGTCACCCGCAGCTCGGCCTCGTCGTCGATCGCCGGCAGCAACTCGACGAAGAACTGCGACGGCAGCGTCGTCGCCGCGCCGCCGGCGACGAACCCCTCGAACGCCGCGCCCTCGACCGGTCGCCCCGCGCTCACTCGTCGAACTCCGGCGGCGGCTCGCGCAGCACGAGGTCCTGGAACGACGCCGTGCGGTCGCGGAAGCGCACGGTCACGTTGCCGGTCGGCCCGTTGCGGTGCTTGGCGACGATCAGCTGCGCGAGGCCGGACGGGTGCTGGCCGCCCGGGTCGTCGGGGTGCTCGTCCTGCCACTCCTCGGGCGTGCGGTAGACGTCCTCGCGGTAGATGAACATCACCACGTCGGCGTCCTGCTCGATCGAGCCTGACTCGCGCAGGTCCGAGAGCATCGGGATGTGCGGCGTGCGCGCCTCGACGGCGCGCGAGAGCTGCGCGGCGGCGATCACGGGGACGTCGAGCTCGCGCGCGGTCTCCTTGAGCGCGCGCGTGATCTTGCCCAGCTCGGACGCGCGGTTCTCCCCGCCGAGCGAGGCCGAGTGCAGCAGCTGGAGGTAGTCGACGATCACGAGGTCGAGGCCGTGCTCGGCCTGCAGGCGGCGGCACTTCGCGCGGATCTCGGGCACGGTGAGCACCGCGGAGTCGTCGATGTAGACGCGGGCCTCGCCGAGCGCGCCGATGGCGTGCATGATGCTCGACTCCTCGTCCTGGTTGTGCATGCCCAGCCGCAGCCGTGTCGCGTCGACGTCCGCCTCGGCCGAGAGCAGCCGCATCGCGAGCTGGTCGGCGGACATCTCGAGCGCGAAGAAGGCGACGGTGCCGTGCTGGCCGACGGCGGCGTTGCGCGCGAAGTTGAGCAGCAGCGAGGACTTCCCGACGCCGGTGCGGGCCGCCAGGATCACGAGGTCGCCGCGCTTGAAGCCGCCCAGCAGCGCGTCCAGGTCCATGAACCCGGTCCGCACCGCGCTGACGAGCACGCCCTCGACCGCCTCGCCGGGGTCCTCAAGGAACTCGTCCAGCAGGTCACGCAGCGCGCGGAAGTCGCCGGCCGACTCGACCGAGCGGATCGCCAGCAGGAGCTGCTCGGCGTGCGCGAGCACCGCGCTGGCGTCGGGGCCGCCCTCGTAGGCGACCTGCGCGATCTGGCCGGCGGCCTGGATCATGCGCCGGTAGAAGGAGTCGCGCGCGACGATGCGCGCGTGGGCCTCGACGCCCTCGGCGGTGAAGTGCTTGCCGGTGATCTCGAAGAGGTACGGCTCGCCCCCCGCCGCGTCTAGGCGCCCCGCCCGTTCGAGCTCGTGGGCGACGGTGGGGTGGGTGAGCGCCTCGCCGCGGTCGGCGAGGGCGACGCAGGCCTCGTAGCACCACTGGTTCTGCTCGCGGAAGAAGTCCCGGGGTTGGAGGATCGGGATGACGCGCGGGTAGGCTTCCTCGTCCAGAAGGAGGGCCGCGAGCACGGCCTCCTCGGCCGCGATGTCATGCGGCGGCAGCCCACCGGCGGTGGGTCTGGTGTCCGGCCGGAGTTGCGCCGGCCGGCTGCTGACCATGGCAGCTACTGGGCCGGGACGCCCTCGGGCTCACCCGCAGGGTCGGTTGCTGCGGGATCGACTGCAGCAGCCTCTGAGCCGGAGGACTCCTCGGAGGATTCGTTACCCGGCTCCGGCGCGACCTCGGCGACTGCCGCGCCCGGGTCGTCCACCGCCTCGATGGGTTCGATGGTCGGTTCCTCGTCTTCCGCGAGCGCAAGCGCCACGAGAGCTTCGGCTGCGACATCAACGCCTTCCGGCGCCTCGACATCGACCACGACCACCTCCAGCTCGACGGTCACATTACGTGACAGCCGAATCGGAACGGTGTAGACCCCGACCTGGCGAATCGCCTCAGGTAGCAGGATGCGACGCCTGTCCACTTCCTCGCCGAGAATCTCCCCAGCCTTCTCGGCAATGTCACCATTCGTGACGGAACCGTACAGACGTCCCTGCTCACCGACGCGTACAGGAATCACGAGCCGTTGGCCTTCGAGCTTGCCGACAAGCTCTTGAGCCTGCTCGTCCAGGAGCCGTTGACGCTCCTCCTCCTCCTTTGCGAGCGTCTCCGCCCGCATGAGGAGGGTGGGCGTCGCCGGAGCGGCGAGGCCGCGCGGCAACAGGAAGTTCCGGGCATAGCCCGCGGCAACGGTTTTCACCTCGCCACGGGTGCCGGACCCCTCAACGGTCTCCAGGAACACGACCTTCACGCCGAAACCCTCTCGCCGTGCCGGAGCCGGGACGCCCGTGATATTGGGGGTCTCGCGGCCGAGCGGCTGTGCAGTTGTCACAAGGGCCGTACACACATCGCCAAAGGGAGCGACGAGGCTGTAGGCAAGCCTGCATGTTTGCCCACACAGGCTAGCCACGACCTTGGATCAAGCGCAATCGCCGCGCCGCGACACCTCCTCCACCACCGGCGTATCGGGTCGATGGTAGAACGTGTGTACGTACACTGTCAAACGTACGTTCTGAGCGCGGACCGCTACCCAGCCCCCAGTGCACGCGGCAACCCACCCTCGTACGCCTCGCGCAGCGCGCCGACCGAGGCGTCGACCGGGCCCAGTCGGAGGCGATCGCCGCCGGCCGTGCCCAGCGCGACCACCTCGACGCCAGTCTCCGCAGCGAGCGCCTCGAGGGCTGCACGGGCGGCGGGGTCCCGCACGGCGACGACGAAGCGGGACTGCGCCTCGCCGAAGAGCGCGCCGTCCAGGCGATCGCCGATGTCGGCGGCGCCTGCGTCGAGGCCCGTGTCGCCGGCGAGGCAGCACTCGGCCAGCGCGACGGCCAGGCCGCCGTCGGCGAGGTCGTGCGCCGCGGTCAGCAGCCCACGCTCGTTGGCGTCGAGCACCAGGCGCTGCACGCGCGCCTCGAAGTCGAGGTCGATCGCTGGGGCGCCCGCCACGCGGCCGTGACGGCTCGCGAGGTACTCGGAGCCGGCGAGGGCGCCGGCGGGCTGCGCGAGCGGCGCGCCGAGCAGCAGCACCTCGTCGCCCACCCCGATGGCCGGGGTGAGGCGGCGCTCGACGTCGTCGAGGACGCCGAGCATCCCGACGGTCGGCGTGGGAAGCACGGCGCCCGCCGGCGTCTCGTTGTAGAGCGAGGCGTTGCCGGAGACCACGGGCGTCCCGAACGTGCGGCAGGCGTCCGCGAGGCCGAGGATCGACTGCTCGATCTGGTAGGCGATGTACGGGCGCTCGGGGTTGCCGAAGTTGAGGCAGTCCGTAACCGCCACCGGCGTCGCGCCGACGGCCACGACGTTGCGTGCCGCCTCGGCCACTGCGCACGCCGCGCCCGTGCGCGGCTCCAGCTCGACGAGCCGGCCGTTGCAGTCGGTCGCGACGGCGAGCGCGCGGTCCGTGCCCTTGAGCCAGATGAGCGCGGCGTCGCCGCCCGGCGGGACGACGGTGCCGGTCAGCACCTCGTGGTCGTACTGGCGGTAGATCCAGCGCCGGCTCGCGATGTTCTGCGAGCCGAGCAGCGCGAGGAGATCGCCGGTGGGGTCCTCGCAGTCCGGGAGCGCGGCGAGGTCCTCCGCCTGCCGGGCGTCGAGGTCCGGCGGGCGCTCGGTCTCGAGCTCGTACTGCGGCGGGTCGGTGAGGACCCCGATCGGGATGCGTCCGGCGATGTTGTCGCCGTCGCGGATCGTGGCGTAGCCGTCGTCGGTGACCTCGCCGACGACGTCGGCGTGCAGCTCCCAGCGGCGGAACAGCGCCAGCACGTCGTCCAGGTGCTCCCGCTTCGGGATGACGAGCATCCGCTCCTGCGACTCCGAGAGCATCACCTCGTCCGGCGTCATGCCTGCCTCACGGCGCGGCACGCGCGAGACATCGATGTCGATGCCCGTACCCGCTCGTGCGGCGGCCTCGACGCTGCTCGACGTCAGTCCGGCCGCGCCGAGGTCCTGCAGGCCCTCGATCCACTCGCCGTGCTGCTCGGCCAACTCCACGCAGGCCTCGAGCAGCAGCTTCTCCATGAACGGGTTGCCGACCTGCACGGCGGGGCGGCGTTCCTCGGACGCCTCGTCGAGCTCGACCGAGGCGAAGGTCGCGCCGTGGATGCCGTCGCGGCCGGTGTCCGCGCCGACGAGCACGAGCGGGTTGCCGGGACCACGCGCCGAGGCGGAGAGGAGGTGCTCGACGCGCCCGACGCCCAGGCACATCGCGTTGACGAGCGGGTTGCCGCCGTAGGCGGGGTCGAACTGCACCTCGCCGCCGACCGTGGGCACGCCGACGCAGTTGCCGTAGCCCCCGATGCCGGCGACGACACCCGAAAACAGGTGGCGGTTGCGCGCGTCGTCGAGGGGGCCGAAGCGGAGCGAGTCGAGCAGGGCGACGGGCCGCATGCCCATTGCGAAGATGTCGCGCAGGATGCCGCCGACGCCCGTCGCGGCGCCCTCGTAGGGCTCGATCGCCGAGGGGTGGTTGTGGGACTCCATCTTGAAGACGGCGCACCAGCCGTCACCGAGGTCGATCGCCCCGGCGTTCTCGGCCCCAGCCTCCGTCAGGACGCGCGGGCCGGTGGTGGGGAAGTGGCGGAAGAGCGGGCGGGTGTGCTTGTAGCCGCAGTGCTCCGACCACAGCGCCGCCGCCATGCCCAGCTCGAGCTCGTTCGGCTCGCGGTCGAGCATGCCGACGAGCCTCTCGTACTCGTCGCGCGAGAGTGCGATGCGTTCGAGTGTGGCGGCGTCGACGGGCATCGCCGCTAGCTTGGCGGAGTCCGGGCGGACGGGGAAGAGCCGACCCCTCCATTCCCACGCCCACTCCGACTCGCCGCCTCCGATTCCCTCTCCTCCCGCAGACGGGGGCGAGGGTGAAGGGGGTCTGAGGGACGCTTCAGCCGTGAGAAGCGCGCCGGACCCTCACCCCAACCCTCTCCCGCAGTGCGGGAGAGGGAGCCGGATCCGCCCGGCGGCGAACGGGCCTCGCCTGGGTCCTACTCCTCGAAGCTGAACGGCGGGTAGCGGTCGGTGGTGAGGAGCCACACGTAGGCCGCAACGCGGAGGGCCCAGCGGTTGACCCCCAACATGTAGCGGAAGATCCCGCGCGGGTAGCGGCCCGTGAACAGGATCGCGAACCAGGCCGCCACCAGCAGTACCATCGCGATGATCCCGAGGATCGTGAGCACGATGTAGTGCGGGACCGCCAGCAGCCACTTGATGAGCGGCAGCCAGCGGTTGAGGTCACGTTCGGCGTCGGGGTAGTCGAGCTCGAGCCGGACCGCCTGCTCCTCGTCGGTCGAGGGGTACTCGTCGCGCATCAACAGGAAGTACGCGGTGACGCGCGTGGAGAAGCGCGACAGCTCGAGGTTCCAGTCGAACCACCAGCGCGGGTACTTGCGGCGGAACAGCAGCATGAGCAGCGTTGGGACGACAAGGAAGCCGCTCGTCGAGACCACAATCCACGTCGCCTCGCCGATCTGCTGTGTGTTGGGCCCGCCGCCGCCGAGCAACCCGATCACCACGAAGATCGGGATCGCGAGGATGATGCGGAACAGCGTCGTGAGGCGGTTCAGTCCCTCCTCCGGGTATTCGATGTCGAGTCGCGCCGGGTAACTCGCCCGGGACTGGTCCATGTAGTCGGCGCTCACGATGCGCCTCCTTCCGGGGGGGAGGTCGGCTTCCGGGGAGGAGCCGTCAGGCCGCCCGGGCCGCCTCGACGCGAGCGAGGGCGGACGCCCAGATCGCGTTGCCGTCCTCGCCGCCGAGCAGCGCCGCCGAGGCGCGCTCCGGGTGCGGCATCATGCCGAGCACGTTGCGGCGCTCGTTGAGGACGCCCGCGATGTTCGCCACCGAGCCGTTCGGGTTCGCCTCGGCCGCAACGCGGCCGTCCGCGTCGCAGTAGCGGAAGGCCACGCGCTGCTCGGCCTCGAGCATCTCGAGGGTCGCGGTGTCGGCGAAGTAGTTGCCCTCGCCGTGCGAGATCGGCACCTGGAGCACCCGGCCGGGCTCGATGCCCGCGGTGAACGGCGAGCGGTGCTCGGCGGGCACGAGGTGCGTCGGCTGGCAGCGGAACTGCAGCGAGGCGTTGCGCATCAGGATGCCGGGCAGCATGCCTGCCTCGCACAGGATCTGGAAGCCGTTGCAGATGCCGATCACGAGCCCGCCGGCGTCGGCGTGGGCGCGCACGGCCTGCATCACGGGCGAGAAGCGCGCGATCGCGCCGCAGCGCAGGTAGTCGCCGTATGAGAACCCGCCCGGCAGCACCACGAGATCCGCGTCCCCGATGTCCGTCTCGCGGTGCCAGACGCGACGCGCCGTGACGCCGAGGCGTTCGAGGGCGAACACGCAGTCGCCGTCGCTCCAGGTGCCGGGAAACACGACGATCGCCGCTTGCATACGGCGATGATACGCGACCGCCGCGTGGGCGGAACGCGGAGGCGCCCGTCTACCGCTCGGGCTGGGCGGGCTCCTCAGCCGTGCCGCCGGGCGCCGGCGGGTCGGGCATCCCGCCCGTCTCGCGCTCCTCGAGCTCGTGCTCGGTGGGCTCGGGGTACTGGACGCGCGGGTGGTAGACCGCGTTCAGGGTCTGGACGAAGGAGTCGGCGACGATCCGCAGGTCGCGCAGCGAGATGTCGCACTCCGCGAACTGGTCCTCCTCGATCCGCTCGCGCTGGATGCCGGTCACGATCGCGGTGATGGCCTCGACGGTGCGGTCGGTGCTGGCGCGCACGGCCGCCTCGCTGGAGTCGGCGAGCATGATGATGGCCGCCTCCCGCGACTGCGGGCGCGGGCCCGGGTAGCGGAAGACCTCCGGGTCGACCGAGGGGTCCTCGGCGGCGGCGCGGCGGTAGAAGAACTGCACGCGGCGCGTGCCGTGGTGCTGCGGGATGAACTGCGCCACCGCCGCCGGGAGGCCTTCGCGCCGCGCGAGCTCGAGCCCCGCCTGCACGTGCTGCTGGATCATGCGCGTGCTCTGCAGCGGGTCGAGGGTGGCGTGGGGGTCCTCGATGTCCGACTGGTTCTCGATGAAGAACTCAGGCGCCGTGAGCTTGCCGATGTCGTGGTAGTACGCCCCGACGCGCACGAGCAGCGGGTCGGCGCCGATGCGGTCGGCGGCGCGCTCGGCCATGTTGCTGACGAGCACCGAGTGCTGGAACGTGCCGGGTGCCTCGTCCTGCAGGCGGCGCAGCAGCGGGTGTCCGAACTGCGCCAACTCCATCAGCTCGACGCGCGTGATGATGCCGAACGGACGGCTCAGCAGCAGGAAGAACCCCACGCCGATCAGCGCCGACGCCAGCCCGCTGACCGCGCCGCCCGCCACGATCCACGCGAGGTCGGCGATCTGCCGGTCCGCGTCGAGCAGCCAGATCGCGAGCAGCGAGGCGATCACCGCCCCGCCCGTCGCCAGCCCGGCGACGAGGTAGCGGTTCACGTGCAGCGCTCGCGAGGCGACGAAGACGCCGCCGAGGGAGCCGGAGGTGATCGCGAGCCACAGCCGCGCCGTCTCCAGTTGCCCCCCGCCGATCGCGTCGGCGAACGGCAGCGCGATCGAGATGAACGCCGCAACGGTCGCGACGAGCAGCGTGAGCAGCATCGCCACGCCGAGGTCGAGCAGGACGGCGGCGGCCATCGGGGCGGCGGCGACGGGGATCGCGTACGCCAGGAAGTGCCGCTCGATGTCCGGGAGCAGCACCGGCAGCGCGAACTTGAGCGCGACCGCCGGGAGCACGAGCAGCAGCGCGAAGAGCGTCAGCCGCCGCACCCCGATCAGCGCAGCGGGCCGCACCACGTAGAGGTACGCGCCGCTGGCCGCACCGGCGATCAGCGCCACGATCACGGCCGCCGCGACCCCGCGCGGGTCGACGCCCGCCGTCTGCAACTCCGCCTCGCGCAGCACCTCGATGTCCGCGGCCGTGAGCTCCCGGCCCTCCTCGACCAGCACCTGGCCGCGCTCGCGCGTGACGCGGACGGGCGCGATGCGGCTGCGGGCCACGTCGCGGGCGGCGGTGGTCTCCTCCGGGTCGACCACGACGTTCGCGACGATGAGCGGCGTCAGCAGCTCCGTCAGCGCCACGAGCTCGTCGGCGGTCAGCGACGCCGAGAGCCGCGAGCCCACGCTGCGACGCGACTCCTCGACCTGCTCGGCGGTGACCTCGGGGCCGCCGAGGACGGACTCCAGCACCGCCCGCGCCTCGTCGGCGAGTGCGCCGAACTCGGCGTCCGAGGCTGCGGCGAACGTCGCGATCGCGCGCTCGGAGAGTGCCCCGGCTGTGGCCGCGCGGATGCGTGACTCGCGCTCGGAATCACCGAGCGTGGCGAGGCGCGCCTCCTGGATCTGGATGAGCTGCTGGTCCAGCTCGCCAAGCTGGCGGCGGAAGATGGAGAGGTCGAAGACCAGCTTCGCGGGCACTGCGGCGGCGGCTGCCTCGCGCGCCTCCTCGGTCAGCACCTCGGACTCGTAGGAGATGGCGCGCGGCGCGGCGAGGGCGAAGGGCGAGGCGTCGCCCTCGCGCAGTTTCGTGCCGCCGGGGTACCACGGGAAGAGCAGCGCGGTGAGCGCCGCCGCGACGACGAGGCCGAGCACGACCGCCGTGAGGCGCGAGTACCAGGCGTTCGTCTCGTCGGGGCTACTCAGGGACACGGGCGTCGATGTCGGAGGCGACCCGTCAACCGCTCGCCAGCCGCTCCCGGACGAGCTCGTTCACGCGGCGGCCGTCCGCGCGTCCACGTACCCGCCCCATGAGCGGGCCCATCACCGTGCCGAGGTCGCCGGGCCCGCTGGCGCCGACCTCTGCGACCACCTCATCGATGGCGGCGCGGATCTCCTCCTCGCTGAGTTCGTCCGGGAGGTACGCGCTGATGATGTCGAGTTCCGCCTGCTCGCGCGTTGCGAGGTCGTCGCGGCCGCCCTTCTGGTACTCCTCGATGGAGTCGCGGCGCTGCCGCGCCTCGCGCTGGAGCGCGACCACGGCCTCCTGATCGTCGAGGTCGTGGCCGGCGGCGATGCGGGCGTTGTCGAGCGCGGCGATGAGCAGGCGCAGCGTGTCGCGGCGGCCCGTGTCGCGGGCGCGCATCGCTGCGGTCATGTCGGCGCGGATGGTCTCCGCGATCGAGGGCATCTGTTCAGCGCCTGCCGTCCCTGGTCATGCGCGCACAATCCGCGCGCGGGAGCCGGGCCAACCAACCCGGGAGCGAGACCTCGGCGTGCCCGGCGCGGGCGCGCCGCCTAGCGTCGCTGCTTGGCCTGAGCGCGCATCGCCTTGCGCAGCTTGCGGAGGCGAGCGGCTTCCTTCTTCTTGCGGCGCACGGACGGCTTCTCGTAGTACTCCGCCCGCCGCGCCTCGGAGAGGATGCCGTCGGCCTGGACGCGCTTGTTGAAGCGCTTCAGCGCGGCCTCGAACGACTCGGTCTCTCCGACGAATACCTCGGTCACCTGGTGTGTCGACCCTTCGCAACTCTCCCGCGGGAGCGCCCCGCGTTCCGTCCCGCGCCCGCGTACGGGCCCCGGAGACGAGCGCCTTGAATCGTAGGTGCGCCACGCCGGGGGCGTCAATCACGAGGTCCCCGCGCCGCGCGCACCGCCCGCCCCGTACAGCACCTCGCCGCCCACGACGGTCGCCACCACGCGGCACGCGGCAGGATCCGTCTCCAGCGGCCCCTCGACCACCACGAGGTCGGCGACGCGCCCCGGCTCGAGCCGCCCTCGATCGTCGAGGCCGCACGCCGACGCCGCGCCCGACGTCCACGCCCCCAGCGCCTCCAGTGGGGCGATCGCCTGCGCGGGCGCGAGCGTCGGCGGGCGCGCCGAGGACGCCGCGGCGCTCGCCGCGAGCGGCCCGGAGCGGCTCACCGGCGCGTCCGAGGAGAACGCGAGCGGTACGCCGGCGTCGAGCACCTCGCGCCAGGGGTGGAGGCGTTCCCGCTCGCCGGGCGTCAGCAGCTGCTCGTAGCGCGGCGTGACCTCCGTCAGCAACCCCGGCTGCGCCACCACGGTGACGCCCGCCGCGGCGATCGCCTCGACGAGGTCGGGCGGCAACAGCGGCGCGTGCTCGATGCGGTGGCAGCGCGGGTCGCCCGCCGCGCGGAACGCGTCGAGCGCCGCGCGCACCGACTCGACGGTCGGCGCGTGCACGGCGACACGGCGACCCGCGGCTGCTGCGCGCCGCACGACGGCTGCGAGGTCCTCGACGCCGACGGCCTCGCCTTCGAGCACGCGCGGCTGCACCTTCACTTCGCCGCGCCACACGCGGCCCTCGGCCGCCTGCTCCGGCAGTTCGCCGAGGTGGTCCGCGCCCTCCATCACCACGAGCCGCTGCGGCAGTGTCCCGTCGGCGGCGAGGCCCGCCAGCGTCTCCCACTCATCACGGCCGTTGCGCGGCCCGGCGTCGACGAGCGTCGTGACGCCCTCGGCGAGCCTCGCCCGCGCCCAGACCTCGACGGCCGTCGCGACGGCCGCGGGGTCGGGCGGCGGCATCGCCGCCTCGACGCGGTCCGCCATGTCCAGCAGCAGCCCGTCGAGCCGCCCGTCGTCGAGCGAGCGGCCGAAGGCCGCGCCGGGCGGCTCGGGGACCGACTCGTCGATGCCGGCGAGGGCGAGCGCGCGCGAGTTCAGCACCTCGGCGTGGCCGGAGCGGTGCGTGAGCCGCACCGGGTGGTCGGGCGCGGCTGCGTCGAGCTCGACGCGCGTGGGGTGGCGGCGCTCGGCGAGCATCGTCTCTTCGTAGCCGTGAGCGCGCACCCACGTCCCTGGTGGTCGCTCCGCCGCGGCCCGCGCGATGACGTCGAGGAGCGCGGGGACGCTCGACACCGCGCGCGGCGAGCAGTCGACGCCCGCATCCGCCATCGCGGCGGCGAGGACGTGGAGGTGCGCGTCGATGAAGCCCGGCAGCACGTACGCCTCGGGCGCTTCGATGCGGCGATGGCCCGCGGGCAGCGCCCCAGCGCACTCCTCGGGCGTCGCGACGGCGACGATGCGGCCCCCGATGCAGGCGAGGGCGTCGTGGGTGTGGCGCAGCGAGGCGCCGTCGGGCGTCAGCACCCGGGCCTCGACGAGGAGCGGCTCGGGCGTGGGTGCCGGGCGCGAGGTCATGGGTCAGGCGGGCGCGCGGTGCGGCGCGCGGCGGACACGAAACAAGCGCGCGACGGTGAGGCCGCGCGCTCGCGTGGATCTGCCGGAGGCAGGACTAGTCGGCGGAGGGCAGCACCTTCGGCTGCAGCTCTTCCATGCCGCGGCCGTCGATGTTCAGGTTGCACTCGCCCGGCTTGATGCAGAGCACCTCGACCTCGGAGTTGTCGTCGCGGTATCGCTTGCCCAGTGCTACGGCCATCGTGCGCCCCCTTAAATCTGCTCGAGCTCGTCGTCGCCGCACCTGAGCGCGCCGTCGCCACCGCGGGTCACGATGAACTCGGCGCCACAGGCGTTGCAGCGGTAGCGCTTGCCGGTTTCAACTGCCATCTGGATCCCCCTCCGCCGGCGCCGCTACCGCGGTCGCCTCCATGTTGCTTCGTTCGAGGGCGCCACGGGCGCGCCTCGTCGCGTGTGTGTCCGGGTTGCTACTCCACCGTGACCGAGATCGCCATGCCGAGCTGGTAGTGCGCGGGCACGTTGCAGAACAGCAGGTACTGGCCCGGCGTCAGGTCGACCGTCGTCACCTGCGTCCCGCCCCCAGGGAACTCGAGGATCGTCGCGAGGATATCGAGGCCGCCCTCGTTGGCCTTGCCGCCCTCGATGGGCAGTCCGTCGGCAGCCACGTCGCTGCGGATGACCTTGAACTCGTGGGCGACCGCGCCGGCGTTCTCGACCTGGAAGGCGATCTTGCCGGACGGGATCGGGTCGTCGACGATCATGTCCCACTCGGTCATCTGGACAGTCACCGTCGCGTCGGCGTCGCTGATGTCGACCGGCGGAGGCGTCGGCGTGGCCGGAGTCACGACCGTGACGGTCTCCTCGCCCGGCGCCGCGAACGGGTCGCGCGCGCGGAACTGCGCCTTGGTCTCCGGCGCCCAGTTGCCGCAGGACTCGGTGTTGACGGTCAGCGCCGTCGGGTCGATCACGACGGTCACCTCGCGGCTGCGCTCCGTGATCTCCTCGATGGTCGGGTGGCGGCCGAGCTCTTCCTCGAGCACCAGGGCGAACTGCTCCTCGTCGGCGTGGTGGCCTTCCTCGATCACGAGGTCCCAGAAGTCCTGCTTGCCGGTCGGGTCGTTGGTGAGCAGCGTGACGAGGTGGTTGATCTGCGTATCGGAGAGCGGGCCGCCGAAGCGCTGCGACCACGTGGCCATGTAGGTGCCGGGGCGGCCGCACTCGATGGTCTCGCGCAGGTACTTGCGGATCGCCTCGGCCTCGCCCTCGGGGGTGGCGGCCACGCCGGCGGCGTTGCCTTCCTCGTAGATCCAGAACGCCTTGTTGTTGATCGCCGCGCCGATGCCGCCGGTGCCCTCGAGGTCGTGGCAGGTGCGGCAGTTCTGGACGAACAGCCGCGCCCCGCGCTCGGCGTTGCGGTGCGTGATCTCCTCGGTCTCGACGACCTGTCGGTTGGACTCGTTGAAGAGGTAACCGACGATGGTGACGAAGCTGACGAACAGCAGCCCGATCATCACGTTGACCTGCTTGCTGGTGTTCATCTCACCTCCGGCTCAGCAATGTCCTGAGTCGTGCCGGCCTACGTCGGCAGTGACGGGTGGTCGACTGCTCGTTGCGGGTTGTCCGGGCTGCCCGGCAGACGGTCGCCCGTCTGCACCGTGAGGTTGCCGCTGTCGTCGATGTCGACCTTCATGGTGGTCATCGAGCGCGGCGCGGGGCCGAACACGCGAATGCCGGACTTCGTGTAGGTGGACCCGTGGCACGGGCAGCGGAACCAGCCCTGGTCGCCCTCGTACGTGAAGCCGGAGCGCCACGGGACGGTGCAGCCGAGGTGCGGGCAGCGGTGCCACAGCGCGAGCATGCCCGCGCCGCCGCCGCTGCCCCCGGCCCGCGTCTCGTTGGGGTCGAGGTTCATGAGCCAGAACTGGCCGATGATGTTGTGCTGCGGGTCACCGCCGCGCGGGTACTCGGTGGCGTTGCCGGCCGGGACGGGGCCGCCGAAGCCCTTGATGCCGCGGGGATAGAGGAAGTCCAGCGTGGCCGCGACGGTGCCGAGCAGCGTCAGGCCCAGGCCGGACCAGAACGAGAGCCGGATGAAGTTCCGGCGCGTCATCTCGTCGCGCGTGGGGCGGCTCACCTGCGCGCCGGGGACGGCCTGTCCCTCGGCGGCCTGGATGCGGCGCGCCGCGATCGCCTCTCGCCAGGCGTCGGTGATCTGCTCTGGGGTCTCTGTCTCGGTCGTCACTCGGACGCTCCTCGCGCGCGGTGAGGCTTGCGCCGCACCGCGATCGCCTGGCTCCCTAGGATTCCGCCGGGTAGACGTCCCACGGCCAGAGCAGCTCCAGCCCGGCGCCTCGGAAGTACGTGCCTGCCACCGTCAGCACCAGCCACGATGCGAACCAGCCCGAGATGAGCAGGATCATGTGATCCCGCCGCGTCCTCGCGAGCCCGGTGCGCCACGCCACCAGTGAGAGCAGGATCGGCAGCCCGACCATGATGCCGATCGGGATCGCCTGCTCCACGATCCACGCCGGGACATTCCACTGGATGCTGCCCCGCGGCAGGCCCAGCAGGTCGGTGCGGATGAAGGTCTCACCGATCGGTACGCCGGTGAGGTCGTTGTGCCAGTTGATGTCGGTCTGGAGGGCGCGCACGCTCTTCAGCCAGTTCAGCGTCTCCGGCCACGTCCGCACGTTCTCCTCCGCCATGAACGGCGGCCACACGCGGAACGCCTCGCTGCCCACGGAGAAGCGCTCGTAGAGCACGATGTGCTTGCTGGAGTCGTAGATGATGAGCAGCCACGTCCCGACGAAGCCCACGGTCATCCCGACGATGAGGTTCGGCCAGGCGCGCGGCGTCGCGAGCCAGCGGCCCTGCTCCTCGTTCGAGGTGTCGAAGTAGGGCACGGCGGCCAGTAGCACCAGGAAGATCGTCGGCACGATCACGCCGGCGAGCGCCGGGTGCATGTGGATCAGCAGCTCCTGCAGGTTGAGGAAGTACCAGGGCGCCTTGGACGGGTTCGGCGTGTTCGCCGGGTTGGCGCGGTCCTGCAGCGGCGCGTTGATGAGGATCGCCAGCGCGACGAACGTGATCGTGAAGATCAGCGCCGCGATGAACTCGACGAAGACCAGGTCCGGCCAGACGAGCAACTCTTCCTCGCGCTGCCGGCGAGGGCGCACGCTCGGCATCGCGCCGCGTTGACGCGATGAGGCGGGGGCTGGTGCGTCGGCTACCATCGTCGCAGTCCTCCCCTACAGCGGCCGTGCGAGCCCGCCGTCACGGCGGATCCGCCAGAAGTGCACGGACATGAAGATCGCGGCCGCCAGCGGCAACCCGATCACGTGCAGGGTGTAGAAGCGGATGAGGGCGTTCTGGCCGACCTCGAACCCGCCGATCATGACGAACTGGTTGACCTCGCCGAGGATCGGGTCGGACCCAATCATGTTGGTGCCGACGGTGATAGCCCAGAAGGCGAGCTCATCCCACGGCAGCAGGTAGCCGGTGAACGAGAGCAGCAGGGTCAGCACGAGCAGGATCACGCCGACGACCCAGTTGAACTCCCGAGGCGGCTTGTACGCGCCGGTGTAGAAGACCCGCATCATGTGCAGCATCACGGTGATGACCATGCCGTGCGCCATCCATCGATGCGTGTTGCGCAGCATCATCCCGAAGCGCACGTCCGTCTGTAGCGCCTGCATGTCCGCATACGCCCGCTCCACGGAGGGTACGTAGTAGAACATCAGCAGCACGCCGGTGACGGTCAGCCCCAGGAACAGGAAGAACGACAACCCGCCGAGGCAGTAGGTGTGGGTGATCTTGACGTGCGTGCGGTGCACGCGCGTGGGGTGCAGGTGCAGGAAGACGTTGGTCGCCACCGCGAGCATCTGGTTGCGCGGGGTGTTGGGGTAACCGATGCGGAAGATGGACTTCCAGACCCGGTTGTTGACGAGGAACTCGTAGGCGCGATCGACGATCGCCTGTCCCTGGGGACGTTCGGTGGTCGCCATCGCGGCCCTCTCCCTGGTTCCCCGATGCCGCGATCAGGCGCGCGGCAAGACGCCTTCAGGTTGCGAGCGCTGGTGGAGCGCTACGCCTCCCACCACTTCCCAAGCACGACGATTGCGGCAAGCGCCGCAGCCATGAGGAAGAAGATGATGGTCAGCTCCATCGCCTCGCCGACTTCACCGAAGATCATGACCCACCTCGATGTTCGCCTGGCGCCCGGGCCGTCCGAGCGTGACCATCAGCCGGGACGCACGGGTGGCGTCCAGACCGCGGCGATCCTAGCGACGGCCCGGAGCTAAGGTCAAGGAAACGCGGGGCGTTGTCCAGTCCCCACCGGCCGCCTCGCCCCACCGCCCGGCGCGACGCTACCACAAACGCGCGTAACGCCTCTCACGCGCCCGCTCCGGGCTGCCGCATCACCCGCGGCACGCCGCCCCGCCGCAGCCGCCAGATGCCGTGCAGGTCTTCCATCGCGGTGCGCACGATCGCGACCCGGCTGTCCCGATCCTCGACCCACCGCACGGGCACCTCGCGCAGCCGGTAGCCGTTCTCCTGCGCGATCAGCAGCAGCTCGGAGTCCCAGAACCACTGCGTGTCCTCTACCAGCGGCACCAGCTCCCGCGCGGCCCGCCGGCTGATCGCCTTGAACCCGCACTGCGCGTCCGTCACCCGCAGCCCGCCGAGGCGCCGCAGGACCTGCACGTAGGCGCGCGAGATCGCCTCGCGCCGCCACCCCCGCGCCGTCTCCGAGTCCGCGTGCAGCCGCGTCCCGTACGCGACATCGACCTCGCCCGCTGCGATCGGGTCGACGAGCTCCGGGATGTGCTTGATGTCCGTCGAGAGGTCCACGTCCATGTACGCCGAGACATCGGCGTGGGAGGTGAGGAACGCGATCCGCAGCGCGATGCCGCGTCCCTTCACCGGGATGTGGTGCAGCGCCACGCGGCCCTCGTGGCGCTCCTGCAGTTCCCCGGCGATCGCGCGCGTGCGGTCCACCGAGGCGTTGTCGGCGATGACGATGCGCCACTCGTGCTCGGGGTGCGCCTCGGTCCACGCGAGCACGGTCTCCGTGCTGCGTTCGAGGATCGCCTCCTCGTTGTAGACCGGGAGGACGAGGTCGACCGTGGCCATCGAGGGCGCCCGCCCGGCCCGCTAGTGGCGGAAGTGGCGCGCGCCCGTGGTGAGTAGCGCCATCCCCAGGCGGTTCGCGGTCTCCACCGACTCCTCGTCGCGGATCGACCCACCGGGGTGCACCGCGGCCGTCACGCCGGCCGCGGCGGCCACCTCGAGCGAGTCCGGGAACGGGAAGAAGGCGTCCGACGCCAGCACGGCGCCACCCGCGGCCTCGCCCGCACCGCCTGCCGCCAGCCGCGCGCTCTCGACGCGGTTCGGCTGGCCCGCGCCCATGCCGACGAGCACCCCGTCGCGCACGAGCGTGATCGCGTTGGACTTCACGTGCTTGCAGACGAGCCACGCCGTGCGCAGGTCCGCGAGCTCCGACGCTGTCGGCTCTCGCTCGCTCACGACCTCGAAGGCCGTCTCCTCGGAGAGGTCGGACTCCTGCACCAGCACCCCGCCGCGCGTCGAGCGCAATTCCACGCGGGGGCGGCGCGGGTCACCCGGGTCCACGGTGAGGATGCGCAGGTCGCGCGACTTCTTCTTGAGGTGCTCCAGCCCGTCCTCCTCGTACCCCGGCGCGACGACGATCTCGAAGAACATCCGCCCGCCCGTGACCGGGCTGAGCACGTCGCGGAGCGCAGCGGCGAACGCGAAGTCGATCGGCCGGTTGGTGGCGACGATGCCGCCGTACGCGGAGATCGCGTCCCCGGCGTTGAGCGCGCGCTCATAGAGCGCCGCGACGCCCTCGTCGCCCGCGGCGAAGCAGCACGGGTTGGTGTGCTTGATGATCGCGATGGCGGACTGCTCGCTCTCCGCGACGAGGTTGTACGCCGCGTCGGCGTCCAGCAGGTTCACGTAGGACAGCGCCTTGCCGTGATGCTGCTCGAACCCCCCGATCCCCTCGACCGGCGCGCGCACGGAGTCGAGCGTGTAAAACGCGCCGCGCTGGTGCGGGTTCTCGCCGTAGCGCAGCTCGGCGACGCGCGTCATGCCGACGGTGAGCTGCTCCGGCAGCAGGTCGTCCTCGCCCCGCAGGTACTCGGCGATCGCCGTGTCGTAGTGCGCGACGTGCGCGAAGGCCTTCGCGGCCAGCTCGCGGCGCTGCCCGGCGTCGACGCCGCCCGCGCGCAGCGCGTCCAGGATCGCGTCATAGTCGGCCGGGTCGACGACGGGGACGACCCAGGGGTGATTCTTCGCGCTGGCGCGGATCATCGTCGGCCCGCCGATGTCGATCTCCTCGAGCGCCTCGGCGAGCGTGACGGGGCCGCCGGTCACGGTCTGCACGAACGGGTAGAGGTTCACGGCGACGAGGTCGATCGGCTCGATACCATGCTCGGCCAGCTCGGCGGCGTCGGAGTCGCGGTCGCGGCGCGCCAGCAGCCCACCGTGGACGCGCGGGTGCAGCGTCTTCACGCGCCCCTCGAGGATCTCCGGGCTGCCGGTCATGTCCGCGACGCTGCCGACGGGCACGCCGGCCTCGGCGATCACGCGCTGGGTGTTGCCAGTCGAGAACAGCTCCCAGCCGAGCTCGTGCAGGCCGCGCGCGAACTCGGCCACGCCGGTCTTGTCGTAGACGCTCAGGATCGCGCGCACGCGACGCCTCCCTACTCCGGCAGCCCGAGCACGGCCGCCTCGCCGTTCCGCGCCACCACCTCGCCGATCCGCCAGCTCCCGGGCGTCGAGGCGAGCACCTCGTCGGCGTCTCCGGATGCGACCGCCAGCACCATGCCGGCGCCCATGTTGAACGTGCGGAACATCTCGCCGTCCTCGATGCCCCCCATGCGCTGGATGTAGCCGAACAGCGGCGGCGGCTCCCAGCTCCCGGCGTCGAGCCGCGCCGCCAGGCCCTCGCGCAGCACGCGCGGCACGTTGCCCGGCAGCCCGCCGCCCGTGATGTGCGCCATGCCATGCACGACCGGCAGCAGCGGCCGCACCGCGTCGAGGAACGAGCCGTGCACGGCCAGCAACGCGTCGCCGAGCGTCGCGCCCAGCTCCTCGATGTACCCGTCGAGCCGTTCGCGGTCGCCCCCGTCGCCCTTCCCGACGCCGAAGATCTCGCGGACAAGCGAGTAGCCGTTGGTCTGCAAGCCCGTCGACGGCAGCGCGATTAGCGCGTCGCCCGCCTCGATGCGCGAGCCGTCGACGATGGCGTCGCGCTCGACGACGCCGACCATGAAGCCGGCGAGGTCGTAGTCGCCGGGGCGGTAGAGGTCGGGCATGTCGGCGGTCTCGCCGCCGAGCAGCGCGACGCCGCTGGCCGCGCACGCCTCGGCAATCCCCGCGACCACCTCGACGCGCCGCTCCTGCGAAAGCCCCGCAGTAGCGAGGTAGTCGAGGAAGAACAGCGGCTCGGCGCCGGCGGTTAGCACGTCGTTGACGCAGTGGTTGACCAGGTCCTGGCCCACGTCGCCGTAGCGCCCGAGCGCTGCGGCGACGAGCAGCTTCGTCCCCACGCCGTCGGCACTGGAGACGAGCACCGGGTCGCGGTAGCGGCTGGTGTCGAGCTGGAAGAGGCCGGCGAAGGGCCCGACGCCGCCGAGCACCTCGGGCCGCGTGGCGCCCTCGGCGGCCTCGCGGTAGCGGTCGACGGTGGCGTCGGCTGCGGCGACGTCGACGCCGGCGTCGGCGTAGCGGAGGGGACGTGGAGCCCGCGCGGTCATCGCGCCGTCACTGCCTCACCGGGCCTCGCGGGCCCGCGAACGGGGAGTGGGTGGATGGTACCAGCGAGGGGCGGGAAGGAGCAGGGCGTGCGGGCCCACCCCACACTACTCGCCGTTCACGCCCCGGCGGGCGAACTCGCCGGCGATCGCTTCGTAGACCTTCCGTGCCTCGGCGACGGAGTGTATAGCGTTCTCGGCGGTCGGCTCGGGTCGTTCGACGGGATACCGGGCGTCGGATGCCCAGGGGGTGAGGGCCTCAAGGTCCGCCCTGGCGACCTCCTCCGGCCAGTCCTCTGCGAGGAGGTTCACGAGGGCTTCCAGGTCGTGGACGAACGGTGCTTCACCGTCGGTGAGTACAAGCGCCGCCTTGATCGCCTTCTCTGCTGCCTGCTGTGACAGCCAACATGGGTGCCGCGGTACCGGGTGACGCCGCTCAAGGAGGGCCTGGGCGAGTGCAAGATCCTCGCGAGCGTAGCGGAGCCAGCGCCGTTCTTCGTCTTCAACGTCAGGGCCGGTCATGTACAACCTTGCCCTCGTCCAGCGCCTTCTGGATCACCGTCCCATTGAGCTGCCCACGACGCGCGATCTCGTCGGGCGTCGTCACCACGATGTCCTTCGCCGTCAGCATGTCCCGAAGGCAGCGCCGAATCTTCACGATGGCCTCGTACTGGTCCGTACCGTCCGGCATGACGACCAACAGATCTACGTCGCTGTACTTCGTCACCTCGCCGCGCGCGACCGAGCCGAAGAGCACGATGCGCTCCGGGTCGAACGCCTCGACGATGCGGTCCACCATCTTGGCGACCACAGTCTCGTCGGGCGTGACGTATTCGCGTCGCTTCGCCATGGGTTACAGGTTACGCCAGCGAGCCAGGTCGCGCGGTGGGCTCAGTTCACCACCCGCAGCGGCACCGTGTGGAGCGGCACGGCGTGCCGGTCCAGCGACCCGCCGCCCTCGAGGGCGAGCTTGTCGAGCTGCAGCGGGACCTCGCTGGGGTACTGGCCGCTGAAGCACGCCGTGCAGAGCCGGTCCTGGCTCTGCCCCGTCGCCAGCACCGTCCCCTCGAGCGAGAGGTAGCCGAGCGAGTCCGAGCCGATGTGCTCGCGGATCTCCTCGACGCTGAGGTGCGCGGCGATGAGCTCGCCGCGCGTCGCCATGTCGACACCGTAGAAGCACGGGTGCGTGATCGGCGGCGACGTGATGCGCATGTGTACCTCGCGCGCGCCGCCCTTGCGCAGCATCGCCACGACACGCGGCGTCGTCGTACCGCGCACGATGGTGTCGTCGACGACGATCACGCGCCGGCCCTCGAGCAGCTCGGGGAGCGGGTTGAACTTGAGCGCGACGCCGCGCTCGCGCAGCCGCTGGTCGGGCTGGATGAAGGTGCGGCCGACGTAGCGGTTCTTGACCAGGCCCTCGGTGTACGGGATGCCGGACTCGCGCGCGTAGCCCACCGCCGCGCTGGTCGCCGAGTCCGGGATGCCGATCACGATGTCGGCGTCGACGGGGTGCTCACGGGCAAGCTGCGCGCCCATGCGCATCCGCACCGGGTAGAGCAGCTCGCCCTGCATCCGCGAGTCCGGACGGGCGAAGTAGATGTGCTCGAGCAGGCACAGCGCCGACTCGCGGTCGGCGACGAGTCCCTCGCCCGCCGACCACCACTGCGGCCCCGCCTCGTCGATGCGGACGACCTCGCCCGGCTCGAGCTCGCGTACGAGCGTTGCGCCCAGGGTGTCGAGCGCGCACGTCTCCGAGGCAAGCACCCAGCCGTCCTGGAGGCGGCCGAGGCAGAGCGGGCGGATGCCCAGCGGGTCGCGCACGCCGAACAGCGCGTCGTGCGTGAGCAGCGTGAGCGAGTAGGCGCCGTTGGCGCGCCGCATCGCGTAGTGGAAGCGGTCGCCCCAGGAGCCGCCGGGCGCGTTCGCGATCAGCGCCGCGAGCACCTCGGAGTCGGTCCCGGTCGAGAAGGTCACGCCCTGGTCTTCGAGGTCGGCGCGCAGCAGGTCCGCGTTGACGACGTTGCCGTTGTGCGCCAGCGCCAGCTCGCCGTGCGGGCCGGAGACCACCAGCGGCTGCATGTTCACCTCGTGGCTGCCGCCTGTGGTCGAGTAGCGCGTGTGGCCGATGGCGTGCGTGCCGCCGCCGAGGTTGTGGAGCGCCTGCTCGTCGAAGATCTGCGTGACCAGGCCCATGCGGGCGAAGCGGTGGACGTCGGACGCGGGCAGCCGCGCGTCGGCCGTGGCGATGCCGGCTGACTCCTGGCCGCGGTGCTGGAGGGAGTGGAGCCCGAAGAAGGTGAGTCGAGCCACGTCCTCGCCCGGAGCGAAGACGCCGAGTACGCCGCACTTCTCGTGCAGACTCGGGATCAAGGGCGGCCCTCCCCGGATGGGCCTGCTAGGTGGTCATCGTAGCACGCACGCCCGCACGGTCACCCCGCCGGCGCCTCCGAGGTGTTCTGCAGCAGCCTGCGGTGCTCGATCGCGGTGCAGCGGTCGACGACGACCTGCATCCCGGCCTCCGAAGCCTTCGCGATCGCCTCGTCGTGCACGATCTCGAGCTGGAGCCACAGGATCGGCGCGCCCACCTCGATCGCCTCGTCCACGACGCCCGGCACCTCCGGGATCATGCGGAACACGTCGACGATGTCGAACGGCTCAGGCAGCTCGGCGAGCGAGTCGTAGCAGGGCCGGCCGTGCGCCTCGTCGAGCATCTTGTTGACGAGCTGCACGTCGTAGCCCTCGGCGATCAGGTAGCCCGCCACGTCGTGCCACGGCCGGTCGGTACGATTCGAGCGCGCCACGATGGCGAGGCGAGGGTGGTCGCGCAGGACCTCCCACGCGCGGTCTCCGTCAACGATCATCGCGATCCTCCTTCCTGCGGCGCCCCTTCCGGCGCCGCCTCCTCGGGCGGTGGGAGCGTCGCACGCTTCACGCGGCGACGCCGGCGTGGCGCCTGCTCCGCCTCCGCCTCCTCGATCTCCTCGTGCTCCGGCAGCGCTTCAAGGCGCGCCTCGGCTTCCGCCATCTCGCCCACCGCCTCGGCCAGCCGGTTCGCGCGGTCGAGCCCCACGTCGGCGAGCGGGCGCGCGGCGATCACCGAGCCGACCGAGCTGCGTCGGCCATCGTCACGCACGATCTCGACGTCCCACGTCACGAAGTCGTGGCCGCGCCCGCCGATGTCCTCCTCGTCGTAGTCGCCTGTCACGGCGATGTGGTCGATGCGTTCGAACGGGATCGAGGTGGTCGTGCCGATGCCGAGGCCGAGGAAGCCCTGCTGCCAGTGCGCGGACTGCTTGCGCCGGTCCACGACCATGCTGCTGCCGATCACGGCGAACACGAACCCCAGCGTCGCCACGGGTCCGAGGAAGACGGCGATGACCGTAAGCACCACGACGACCCAGAACGGCAGGCTCTCCAGGAACAGCACGATCAGCGCGACGGCTAACACGGTCAGTCCGAGCTGGACGACGGGGCCGAGCAGCTGCCCGCGCGACGGCCGCACGACGATCGTGTCGTCCGTAATCGCCGCCACCGCGCGGCGCAGCGCGATCCGCTCGACTTCCGCCACGCCGCCCTCGCCTCCACCGACTTCGCGCGGCCCCGAGTCTACCGCGAGGCTAGCGATGCGCTTGCTTACCCTGATCATGAGGCGTGTGTTGCGTGACCACCCGGTCCGCGCGTTCCGCGACCACCATGGCCTCTCACTGCGCGACCTGGCCGAGCGGGCGGGCATCTCGCTGAGCTACCTGTCCGAGATCGAGCACGGCCGCAAGCCGGAATCGGTCGCGACCTTGACCCGCATCGCCGAAGCACTCGGGACCACCCTCGACGCGCTCGTGCTGGGCTGACCGTAGTCGCGACGTTGACGTTTGCCGCGCGCCTCGCGGCGTCCGTATGCTGAACGCACCCCGGAGGCACGGAGGCCCGATGCGCGCCGACCTGATGGAGATCCTCGTCTGCCCGACCTGCAAGGGCGGGTTCACGCTCGGCATCGAGCAGACCGAGGTGCTCGACGACGGCCGCGAGGAGATCCTCGCCGGGACGCTCGACTGCAACGACTGCGAGTACGTGTTCCGTATCGACGACGGCATCCCCAACCTGCTGCCGCCCGAGCTCAACGAGACGCTCACCGCGACACGCGGGCAGGCCGAGGAGCTGCACCCGTGACCAACGAGGACCGCTCGAGGGTCATGGGCCGCCTGCTGATGGGCGGAGCGCTCGTACAGTTGCTGCTCTTCGTCGGCGCGGTGCTGCGTCGCTCGTACCTCGCGATCGCGCTGCCCGTCGGCTTCGCCGTCGCGGCGCTGTCGGCCGTCGCCTTCTGGGTCGGCTACACGATGGCCTACGCCCGCTGGGAGGACGACGAGGAACCCGTCGTCCCCCACCGCCGCGCCGCCGGAGACTAGCGACTCTCAGACCTCCCGCCTGCCCTGGCCGATCCGGCCCCCTCTCCCCCTGGGAGAGGGCGGGGGTGAGGGTCCGGCTGCATCCTCGACGGCTGCTCACGCCCGCTGCGCAGACCCGCTTACGCTCACCCTCTCCCCCGCGATCTGACTGGGTCGGGGAGCCGAGGGGTGGCCTCGCCCCTCCTCGGACGCGGGGTGTCCCCGCGGGCGGGGGCGACGGAATCAGCGCGGGAGGTGCGGGGTCCCGCAGGCTCCTCGGCGGCTGCTCATGCCCCTGCCCAGACCCCCTCACCCTCACCCTCTCCCCCGCAGACGGGGGCGAGGGGATCAGAACTGGAGGAGAGAGGATCAGGGCGGGCGCGGGGGAACTGGCGGCTAGCGCCACCACCCGGCCGCCACCAGCAACTCGACCTCCTCGACCTCGCCCGCGTCGATGCCATCGAGAAGGTCACCGACGCTGCGGCCGAGGCGCGGGTGGCGGGCGTCGGGGGCGATCTCGGCCAAGGGGACGAGTACGAACGCGCGGAGGTGCATCCGCGGGTGCGGCACCTCCAGCTCCGGCGTCGCCAGCTCCAGGTCGCCGAGGAGCAGCACGTCGAGGTCGAGCACGCGCGGCGCGTTGCGTGTGGCGTGGAGGTCGCGGCCGGCGGCCACCTCGATGCCCTTGCACAGCCGCAGCAGGTCGACGGGGTCGAGGTCACCGCGGACGGCGGCGGCGGCGTTGGCGTAGCGCGGCGGCTCGTCCAGGCCGGGCGGCGGCTCGCCCCACGGCGGCGTGTCGTAGACCGACGACACCGCCTCGACGGTCAGGCCCGCGCGCTCGAGCGCGTCGAGGGCGGCCCCGAGGTTGGCGACGCGGTCGCCGAGGTTGCTGCCGAGGCCGAGGTACGCGGTGGCCCCGCCGGTCACGGGGCGCTTCCCGGCCGCACGACGGCGTCGGCGATTCGGACCACGTCGGCCATCTCGGCCACGTCGTGGACGCGCACGATGTCGGCGCCGCCCTGCACGGCGAGCGCGACGGCCGCGGCCGTGCCCCAGGCGCGCTCGGCCTCGGGCTTGTCGAGCACGAGCCCGAGCGTGGACTTGCGCGAGACGCCGACGAGCAGCGGCCGCCCCAGGTCGCGCAGCTCGCCGAGCCGCCGAACCATCTCGAGGTTCTGCACGGGCTCCCACCCGAAGCCGAAGCCGGGGTCGACGATGAGTTGCTGCGCGTCGACACCCGCCGTCACAGCCGCATCGATGCTCTCGCGCAGCCCGGCGCGGATGTCGGCGATCACGTCGCCGCCGAAGACGCGGTCGCGCTGGTTGTGCATCACCACCGCGGGCAGCCCGCGCCGCGCCAGCAGGCCGGCGAGCTCCGCGTCGCCGAGGAGGCCTCGCACGTCGTTGAGCGCGTCCGCACCCGCGTCGAAGGCGCGCTCGGCGACCCCGGCTTTCGAGGTGTCGACCGTGATCGGGACGGCGACCGCGGCGCGGACGGCGCGCAGCGGCGCCTCGAGCCGCGACCACTCGTCGTCGACGCTGAGCGGGGCGTGGCCGGGCCGGGTCGACTCCGCGCCGACGTCGATGATGTCCGCGCCTTCCGCGACCATGCGGGCGGCCTGGTCGGCGGCGCGGGCGGGGTCGAGCACGCCGTCGCCGGAGAACGAGTCGGGCGTGACGTTGACGATGCCCATCACGTAGGTGCGGCGGCCCCACTCGAAGCGGTGTCCGCCGATCTCGATGGGGGGCGGGGCTGCGGGCATCGCGCGGTCCTCGGAGGTCGGTGCGCTGTGCGGCCGCCGGAGGCCGCTACACGATCTCGATCGGCTGCTCCTCGATCACGCCGCCCTCGAGGATGTGGTAGGCGTGCACGGGCGGAGGCTCCTCGGCGAGCGAGACGAGGATGTAGAGCGTGCCCGGGTAGGCCGGCTCCTGGTCCACCTCGCCCGGGGGGAAGAACGCCATCCGCACGTCGGTCTGCGAGGGGTAGGCGCGCGAGGCGACGTGGGAGTGGTAGATGGCGAAGAGCGTCTCGCCGCTCTCGTCGCGCGCCTGCTCCAGCCTGATCTGCTCCATGCCGTGCATCTCGAAGCGGTACGGGCTGGCCGCGACGTTCGTCACACGGTGCACGGAGACGGCCGCGCCGTCCTTCGCATGCACGATGCCGCACGCCTCGTTCGGCAGGTCTTCGCGGGCGTGCGCGACCATCTCGTCGACGAGCGAGCGGGGGATCGGGACCACCTCGGGCGCGTCGGCTTCACTCATGTGCTACTCCCACGCCTCCGGCTCGCCGTCGTCGATGCAGGCCGCGCCTGCGAGCTGCATCCGCAGGAAGACCGCGCTGCCGGGCTCGTCCACCAGGTGGTCGAGCCAGTGGTCGCGCTCGGACTCCGGCAGGCGCCCCGCGAGGTCACGCAGCGGCACGCTGACCTCGCCGGCATCGTCGTCGATCCCCACGTCCAGCGACCACTGCCGCGCGGCAGCCCGACGCGCCCGACGTTGCGGGTGCGGATCACCTGCGCGCCGGGCATCGCACGATAGCGCTCGATGACCTCGACGCGAAAGCGCACGGGGTAGGACTCGGCCTCGGCGCGCCCGGTGAGCACGCGGGCGAGCAGGAGCCGCCGGGTGGCGGTGGCCTCCGACGGCTCCGGTCCTTCGGCCATGGCTAGCGCGCGATCGGGACGTCGATCAGCGAGCCGTACTCCGTCCACGAGCCGTCGTAGTTCTTGACGTCGTCGATGCCGATCAGGTGCTTCAGTACGAACCACGTGTGCGAGGAGCGCTCGCCGATGCGGCAGTACGCGATGGTCGGCGTGGCCTCGTCGACGCCTGCTCCGCCGTACAGCTCGCGCAGCTCCTCGACGGAGCGGAACGTGCCGTCCTCGTTGACCGCGCGCGCCCACGGCACATTGATCGCGCCGGGGATGTGACCGGCGCGTTGCGCCGTCTCGGACATGCCCGGAGGCGCGATGATCTCGCCGGTGAACTCGGCCGGGCTGCGCACGTCCACCATCTGCGCGCCCTCGTCGCCGACCGAGGCGAGCACCTCGTCGCGCACGGCGCGCAGCGCCGCGTTCGGCTCCCGCGCCGTGTACGGCGCGGCTCCCACCGAGGTGTCGGCGGTGGTGATCGCGCGCTCCTCGGCCAGCCACTTCACGCGGCCGCCATCCATGAGGGCGGCGTTGTCGTGGCCGTAGAGCTCCAGCACCCACAGCGCGTACGCGGCGAACCAGTTGTTGTTGTCGCCGTAGAGGATGACGCGCGTGTCGTTGTCGATGCCGGACGCGCCGAGCAGCGCCTCGAGGTCGTCCTTCGAGATGATGTCGCGGCGCATCTGGTCCTGGAGCTGCGTGGTCCAGTTCCAGCCGACCGCGCCCTCGATGTGCCCCTCGCCGTATGCCGCCGTGTCGACGTCGACCTCGACGAGCCGCACGCCGGCGTCGTTGCCGTGCTCCGCGACCCAGTCGGTCGAGACCAGCTTGTCGGTCATGTCGTGTGTTCCTTCCCCCGCCGGGCCATGCCGGCGTTCCGCCTGTCATGCATGGAGGCCGCCACCCGGCGGCCTGATGTCCGCGAGAAGAGCTACCACCACAGGACGGTGGCGACGTCCTCCTCGAGCTCCTCGTAGGTGTGCGTCCACAGCCCCGACGACAGGTACTTCCACCCGTTGTCGGCGAGGAGACACACGATCTTGCCCGAGGTCATGCGCTGCGCCGCGATCTGCGCGGCGCGCACCACGGAGCCGCTCGACACGCCGGCGAAGACGCCGGTCTTCTCCGTCAGCTCGCGCGTCAGCCGGAACGAGGTCGACGAGTCCACGACGATGCGGCCGTCGAGCACGGACTCGTCGAACACCGGCGGGATGTAGCCTTCCTCCAGGCTGCGCAGCCCCTGCACCAGGTCGCCCGGGTGCGGCGCCGCGGCCACGACGCGGATCGTCGGGTTGTACTCCTTGAGCCGCCGCCCCACGCCCGTGAGCGTCCCGCCCGTGCCGAGCCCGGCGACGAAGAGGTCCAGGTCGGGCATGTCGGCGATGATCTCCGGCGCCGTCGACTCGTAGTGGGCGCGCGGGTTGTCCTCGTTCTCGTACTGGTACGGCATGAACCACTCGGGGTGCTCGGCCGAGACGCGCTCGGCCATTTGCACCGAGCCGTTCGTGCCGAGGTCGCCGGGCGAGTAGATGATCTCCGCCCCGAACGCCTCGAGGAGCTCGACGCGCTCGCGCGTGACCGCGTCGGGCATCACCACCTTCACGGGGTAGCCGCGCACACTGCCCAGCATGGCGAGCGCGATGCCGGTGTTGCCGGAGGTCGGCTCGAGGATCGTCTGGCCGGGTTCGAGGCGGCCGTCGGCCTCGGCGGCGTCGATCATGAAGCGGGCGATGCGGTCCTTGACGGAGCCGGTGGGGTTGGCGCCCTCCAGCTTCGCGTAGATCTGGACCTCGGGCTTCGGCGACAGCACGGAGATGTCGACCAGCGGCGTCCCGCCGACGAGGTCGGCGAGGTTGGCGGCGACGGTCACCGGCTGTATCAAACCCGGGCCCCCTGCCCCCTAGCCCCCGGCGAGGGCCGGGAGGATCGACACCTCGTCGCCCTCGGAGAGCTGCGTCTCGGCGCCGTCCAGGAAGCGCACGTCCTCGTCGTTGAGGTAGATGTTGACGAAGCGGTGGAGCTTGCCGTCCTCGCCCACCAGCGTCTCCCGGAATCCCGGGTAGCGCGCCTCGATGTCCTCGATCAGCTCGATCACGGTCGCGCCGTCGGCGCTGATCGTGCGCTGCCCGCCCACGACGCGCTGGATCACGGATGTCACGTGCACCTGCACGGCCAATGTGGTCTCCCCTCGGGGCCTGTCCGACGCATCCGCGCCGCGGCGTCTAGTTCGTCGGTGGGTCCCAGTCGAGCGGCGGCGAGCCGCAGAACGTGTCGTAGTCGATGAGCTCGGTCACGGTCGGCTCGTCGCCGCAGAGCGGGCAATCCGGGTCGCGGCGGAGCTTCATCTCGCGGAACTCCATGGTCAACGCGTCCACCAGCAGCAGCCGGCCGGTCAGCGGGCGCCCGATGTCCAGCACCTGCTTGAACACCTCGGTCGCCTGGATGGAGCCGACGATGCCCGTGATGGCGCCCAGCACGCCGGCCTCGGCGCACGAGGGCACCAGCCCCGGCGGCGGCGGCGTGGGGTAGAGGCAGCGGTAGCAGCCCTCGCCGGGCTTGAACACCGTGGCCTGCCCGTCGAAGAGCAGGATCGAGCCGTCCACCAGCGTCTTGCCGAGTAGGTACGCGGCGTCGTTCACGAGGTAGCGCGTAGCGAAGTTGTCCGCGCCGTTCACGACGATCTCGTAGTCCGCGATGATCTCCATCGCGTTCTCGGAGGTCAGCGGCGCGGGGTGCGTCACCACCCGCACATGCGGGTTGTAGGCGTGCAGCGAGTCCACCGCAGAGTCGATCTTCGGCCGACCCACGTCCTCGGTCTGGTGCAGCAACTGGCGCTGCAGGTTCGAGAGGTCGACGATGTCGAAGTCGACGATGCCGATGGTGCCGACGCCGGCGAGCGCGAGGTAGATGGCCACCGGCGAGCCGAGCCCGCCTGCGCCTACGACCAGCACCTTCGAGTTGCGGAGCTGGCGCTGCCCGATCGAGCCGACCTGGCCCATGATGATGTGGCGCGAGTAGCGCATCGCCTCGTCGGGCGTGAGCGCCGCACTCGGGGCGGCGGTACCGCCGTTCGAGTCGGCGCCGCCGGCCAGCGCCGGGATCACGGCGACCTGGTCACCGTCGCCGAGGGTGGTGGCGGTGCCGTCCAGATCGTGGATCTCCTGGTTGTTCACGTAGATGTTGATGTGCGCCGGCACCTTGCGGTGCTCGTCGTAGACGAGCATGTCGAAGCCCGGGAAGCGCTCCGTGAGCCCGTCGAGCACCTCGGCGACACTCGCGCCCTCCGCCTCGACGTACTCACGGTTCGCCGTGATCCGCCGGAACGGGGTGGGGATGTACACACTCACCGCCATGCCTTGCTCCTCTTCTCCGTCCGTCCCGCCATCTTCGCCCGCGCGGGACTTGCGCGCCTCACTCACTCGATCCGTCGTCGCGCCGCTACTCGAACGGCACGCTCAGGTAGCGTTCTCCCGTGTCGCACAGCATCGTCACCACGCGGCTGCCGGGCCCGAGCTGCTTGCCGACCTCGATCGAGGCCCACACGTTCGCACCCGCCGAGATGCCGACCAGGAGGCCCTCCTCCTTCGTCAGCCGGCTGGCCATCGCGTACGCGTCTTCGTCGCGCACGCTCATCACCTCGTCGTAGATCTCGCGGTTGAGCACGCTCGGCACGAACGACGCGCCGATGCCCTGGATGCCGTGCAGCCCCGCCCGCTCGCCCTGCAACACCGCCGACCGCGTGGGCTCGACGGCGACGATGCGCGCCTGGACGCCCGCCTCGCGCAGCACCTCGCCCACACCGGTGATCGTCCCGCCGGTCCCCACGCCCGCGACGAACGCGTCGACGCGGCCGCCGGTCGCCTCGAGGATCTCGGGGCCGGTGGTCTCGCGGTGGACCTGCGGGTTGGCGGGATTGTCGAACTGCTGCGGCATGAAGTAGCCGTGGCGCGTCACCATCTGCTCAGCGGCGTAGACCGCGCCGGTCATCCCCTCGATCGCCGGGGTGAGCTGCAGCGTCGCGCCGAAGCGTTCGAGCAGCCGCCGCCGCTCCAGGCTCATGTCCTCCGGCATTGTCAGCACGAGCTGGTAGCCCTTGCGCGCGCACACCATCGCGAGGCCGATGCCGGTGTTGCCCGAGGTCGGCTCAACGAGGGTGTCGCCGGGATGGATGAGTCCTTCGCGCTCGGCCGACTCGATCATGCGGAGCGCGATGCGGTCCTTGACCGACCCGGCCGGGTTGCGCGCCTCGAGCTTGCCGAGCACCTCCGCGCAGCCCTCGGGCGTGACGCGGTCGAGGCGCACCAGCGGTGTCGCGCCGACGAGATCGAGCACGGAGTCCGCGATCGCGGGCTGCGTCCCGGAGCCACCCTCGTGGTTCACGCTCGTCCTCGTCTCGTCTCGGGCCGTCAGGCTAGATCGAGTAGTTCGCCGCCGCGCCGCGGCGCTGGTCACGCACGCGATCGGCGAGGTCCGCCAGCGAGATGTCGCCCAGCCGGCGGCGGGTCTCTTCGTAGATGTCTTCCCACACCCAGCACTGCACGCACTCGCCGGGGGCGTGCGTACACTCGCCGCCTTCCTCGAGGCATGCGATGGGCGCGACGGATCCCTCGAGGCTCTCGATGACGTGCAGCAGGCACATCTCTGCGGGCTCGCGGGTGAGCAGGTGCCCACCGCCAGGGCCGCGCACGCTGCGCACGAAGCCGTCGCGGCGAAGCTGCCCCAGCAGGTGGTCCAGGTAGGACTCCGGGATCTGCTGCCGCGAGGCGATCTCGGCGCGCTGCACCGGGGCGCCGTCGCCGCTGAGCGCGAGCTCGATGAGCGCGCGCACGCCGTAGTCACTCTTGGTGCTGAGCTTCATGGATTCGCGCTGCCCCCGCCGGCAGTCGCGGCGGAATTGTCGAGTTTCGCGCTCAACATTATAGCAGGCCGTCCGGACGGGCATTGCAGCCAGGGGCGAGCCGCCTATCCGCCGGCGACCGCCGGGACGATCGACACCTCGTCGCCCTCCGCGAGCGCGCTGTCGAGGCCGGCCAGGTAGCGCACGTCCTCGCCGTTGACGAAGACGTTCACGAAGCGCCGCAGCTCCCCGTCGTCGTCGCAGAGCCGCTCGCGCATCCCCGGGTAGGTCGTCTCGAGGTGGTCGACGAGCTCCAGCAGGGTGCTCGCGCCGTCCGCCTGCACCGTCCCCTGGTCGGCGGTGAGCTCGCGCAGGGGGGTGGGAATCTTCACGGTCACCGCCATTGCGGCCTTCCTCTCGTATTCGGCCGGGGCCGGGCTGCTAGCCCTCGACCACGTCGCCGAGCGTCGGCTCGTCGACGCGCACGCCCTTGGAGCGCGCCCACTCGATGCTGCGCTCGATCTCGTCGGGCTCGCCCTCGAGCTCCAGTACGACCCAGCCGACCGAGGCGTCGACATCCGCCATGCGGATGTTCGTGATCACCTCGAACTGGTGGCCGAGCTGGTAGATCAGTGGCTCCTGGATCAGGTTCGGCTCGAACGTGAACCGCACATGCTGCTTAGCCATCACGCACCGCCTGCCGCCACGGCGACGCCGGCCTCTGTGGCGCGGCGCGCCTCCAGTGCTTCGAGGAACGCGTCGGAGCTTGCGGGTACCCGCAACGGCTCCGTGAGCTGTCCCTGCACTGCCTCGATTGTCTTCAGTCCACCGCCGGTGATGAACGCGACGGTCTCCTCGTCGCGGCGGATATGTCCGCTCTCCACCATGCGCTTCAGGCAGGCGACGGTCACGCCCCCCGCGGTCTCGGCGAAGATGCCCTCGGTCTCCGCGAGGAGCTTCACGGCGTCGATGATCTCCTGGTCGGTCGCCATCTCGGCGCCGCCCTCGGTCTCCTGCATCGTCTTGAGCGCGTAGAAGCCGTCCGCCGGGTTCCCGATCGCGAGCGAGCGGGCGATGGTGTTCGGCTTCTGCGGCCGGAAGTTGAGCGTGCCCTCGGCGTACGCCGTCGAGATGGGCGAGCAGCCCGCGGCCTGCGAGCCCGACATGCGCGTCTGCGGCTCATCGATCAGCCCGACCTGGTGCAGCTCCTTGAAGCCCTTCCAGATCTTCGTGAACAGCGAGCCCGACGCCATCGGCACCACGCAGTGGTCCGGGGTGCGCCAGCCGAGCTGCTCGGCGACCTCGTAGGCCAGCGTGCGCGAGCCCTCGGCGTAGTAGGGGCGGACGTTGATGTTCACGAACGCCCACGGCTGGTCGTGCGAGAGCTCGGTACACATCCGGTTCACGTCGTCGTACGACCCGCGCACCATCACGAGCGCGGGCGAGTAGATCGCGCTGCCGACGACCTTGCCCTCCTCGAGGTCGTCGGGGATGAAGACGAAGGTGTCCATGCCGGCGTGGGCGCCGTGCGCGGCCACCGAGTTGGCCAGGTTGCCCGTGCTCGCGCAGGCGATGCCCGTGAAGCCGAACTGCCGGGCGCGCGCGATCGCGACGGAGACGACGCGGTCCTTGAACGACCACGTCGGGTTCACGGTGTCGTTCTTGATCCACAGCGTGTCGAGGCCGATCGCCTCGGCGAGCCGGTCGGCGCGCAGCAGCGGCGTGTAGCCGGTGCCGAGGTCGACCTTGTACTCGGGGTCGCACGGGAGCAGCGGGGCGTAGCGCCAGAGCGTCGGCGGCCCGGCGGCCACGGACTCGCGGGTCATGACCCTGGAGATCGCCTCGTAGTCGTAGTCGACCTCGAGGGGACCGAAGCAGAACTGGCAGAAGAAGGCGGGATCGAGCGGATACTCGCGCTCGCACTCCCGGCATCGCAGGGCCTGTGCGTAGGACATGGTGGTGAGGGCCTTTGGGTTCGTCGAGGGTTCGTGGGCCGGACCGGGGAGCGCCCGCCGTCGCCCTCGCCGAGCGAGGACGCGCGGGCTAGCGCATCACCATGCGACCCATTCGAGTCGCGGGGAGCCGACGCCTGTCGGAGGTGTGAAGCGTCACCGGCTGCCTCGGTCCATCCTCGCCGCGAGCGTGCGTCCGCTGGGGCGGAGCACACCAGTGAGGCTATGAACGCGTTACGGGAGTGTCAACAGGCACGAGGCCCGCTCGTCAGGCGCCGGTCCAGACCGTCCCGCCACTGTCGGGAAGCGCGATCGCTGCAATCCCTTCCTGCTCGCATGCGTCCAGGAGCGCAGGGTCGGCGGTCGCAAGCGAGGCCCCCAGGCGTCGCGCGGTCTCGGCTGCCACGCAGTCGGCAAGGCTGATCGCGCGCATGCGACGGTTGTAGTGACGTGCTCGCAACAGCCCCGCGCTCGTCGCCAGCTCCACGTCAAGCACCGGCGGGGCCGCGAGCCCGAGTTCCGCGATGTCGAGCGCAGCCTCCTGCTCCGGGACACCCGCACGGCGCACGAGGCGGTCAACCACCTCGGCGATCCCGAGCAGTGTGAGTGCGGCTTCTTCGTCTCCGCCGATCAGCTCCCGGACCTGTGGGGCTGCGTGCTCGCCCCGGAGGAAGGCGAGCACCGCGTAGGCGTCGAGGACGATCACCTCTCGCGCTCGGCCTCAGCCGCACGCTCCTCCGCACGCACCTCGTCCGTGCTCGGCCCCCGCCCGGCGTACTTCCCCTGGAGGTCGTCGAGCGGGTGGTCCGAGAGCGGGCGCATCGCCACGTACTCGCCGAAGTCCACCATGAGCACGCGGTCGCACTTCCACCGGGCCCGAGCCACTGCGGGGATCGAGACCTGGCCGTTGGACGAGACCTTCATCACGTAGCTATCCATATAACCCTCGGTCGTTGTATGTGCCGCAGCCATCATTGTATCGCCTACCCGCGCCCGCACGCAGGAATCGGCAACGAGATCACGTGAGCGAACGGCCGCGTTCGATCTCGGCGAGTATCTGGTCGATGTCGCCGGTCGGGCCGGCGAACCGCGCGAAGCGCAGAACCGCGGCAATGCGCTGTTCGGGCGTCAGGTGCTCCTCTTCGTGGGCCGCATCGCCCCCGGGCGTCCGCGCGGGCACTTACCCGACCTCCAGCGGCAGCGAGGGGTCGGCGGCGTACTCGGACATCGAGGCGTCGTAGACGGCGACGTCCTCGTACCCCAGCAGCGAGAGCACGAACGCATCGTTCGAGGCGGCGATGCCGCCCCCGCAGTAGGTGACGACCCGCTGCGCGCGGTCCGCGCCGGCCTCCTCGAAGGTCGCGGCCAGCTCCTCGGCCGGCCGGTAGAGGCCGGTGTCGGGATCGGTCAGCTCCATCGCCGGGACGTTGACCGCGCCCGGGATGTGGCCCGGTCGCCCGTACGCGCCTCCGCCGTCGTCACCCGCGTGCTGCTCACGGCTCAGCGCGTTGATGAGGCAGCTCCCCCCGCCGTCCGCCGCGTCGATGAACGCCCGCACCTCGTCGAGGTCGGCGAAGCGCGCGGGGTCGGCGGTTGGCGTGAAGGTCGCCGGCGCGTACGTCGCCTCGTCGGTCGAGACGGCGCGGCCCTCGGCGGTCCAGCGCAGCCAGCCGCCGTCGAGCACGGCGGCGCGCTCGCAGCCCATCGACCGGAACATCCACCACAGCCGCGCGGCCCACGACGAGCCCGCGCGGTCGTAGAGCACGAGCCGCGAGGTCTCGGAGATGCCGTGCCGCCCGGCCGCCTCGGCGAACGCCTCGGCCGAGGGCATCATGAAGCGCAGGCTGTGGTCGTTGTCGGAGAAGTCGCCCTGCAGGTCCAGGAAGCCCGCGCCGGGGATGTGGCCCGACTCGTACTCGGCCCGCCCGGGCTCGACGCGGAATCCGCCCTCATCGAGACGGCGCAGGAACACGGTCGACTCGAAGACGCGGACGTCCTCGTCCCCCATGTGCTCGGCCAGCCACTCGGTCGAGACGAGGAACTCCGGGTGCGCGAATGCCATGATCGACTCCCTTCGGTCGCGTTGTTTCCTCGCGCACTGTAGCGCCGCCGACCGTGCGGTGCGCCCCCACCCTCGACAGGGAAGCGGCGGCGGCGCGAGACTGCGAGGAGCGCACCCCGGCAGGCGTCGTGCGCGGGACGTGGAGGCGGAGCGTGGCCGAGTACATCCCCAGCCCGACCGAGTGGGTCCGCAACCAGGTCGACCTCTACGAGCGCACGAACGGCGCCGAGGGCAACGACCTGCGCGGCATGGCGGTCGTGGTCGTCACGCACCGCGGGCGCAAGACGGGGGCGGTCCGCAAGACGCCGCTGATGCGCGTCGCCGACGGCGACGCCTACGTGCTCGTCGGCTCGCTGGGCGGCGCGCCTCAGAACCCGGTCTGGGTCTACAACCTGATGGCCGACCCCAACGTCGAGGTCCGCGACCGCGCCGAGGTCTACTCGATGCGCGCGCGGCTCGTGGAGGACCCGGACGAGCGGGCGCGGCTGTGGGGCCTGGCGGTGGAGGCGTACCCGGACTACGCGGACTACCAGGAGCGCACGGAGCGCGTGATCCCGCTCTTCCGCGCCGAGCCCGTCTAGCCCGAGTCTCGCGCGCGGTTACTGCGCGCCCGCCGCGACCAGCGCGCGCCGCACCGCCGCCACGTCGATCCGTCCCGCGCTGACCTCGACGCCCTCGACGGCGACGACCGGCACCGACTCACCGTGCCGCCGGGCCAGCTCGGCGTCGGCGTCGACGTCCACGGTGCGCACCTCGAACTCCACGTCGCGCGCGAGCCGGCGGAGGGCGTCGCGGGCGTGGGCGCAGAGGCGGCAGCCCTCGCGGGTGTAGAGCACGACTTCCGGGACGCGCTCCGCCACGACGGGCTACCCGCGCTGGAAGAGGGGCGGCGGGGGCTCCTCGAAGCGTGGCTGGCGGGCGAAGTACCAGATCACGGGGAGCGCCCCCAGCACCACGCAGAGGGCCACGAGCTGCGGCACCTTGAGGTCGAAGAGGAACGTGTCCGAGGAGTCGATGCGCAGCTCGGTGACGAAGAAGCGCATCACCGCGTAGGAGACGATGTAGAAGCAGAACGTCAGCCCCGGCTTGTGCCACAGCACCCGGAACAGCACGACGAACAGCAGCGCGAGGATGACGAAGTCGCCGATCATCTCGTACGTCGTCGCCGGGTGGTGCGCCCCCACGGTCAGCGAGTGCACGAACGCCGGCGAGTCCGAGTGGGTGTAGATCACGCCCCACGGCAGGTCGGTCGCCTTCGCGAGGTGCTCCCCGTTCACGAGGTCGCCAAGGCGCCCGATGCCCTGCCCGAGGATGATCCCGAACGCGGCGAGGTCCAGCCCTCGCGCGGCCGGGTAGCCCCTCCACAGCCCCCACACCAGCGCGCCCCCGACGCCGCCGAGGATCGCGCCCCAGATCGAGATGCCGCCCTCGGTGATGCGGATGATCTCGCCGGGATTGGCGCCGTAGTAGTCCCACGCCTCGGCTACGAACAGCAGCCGCGCGCCGATGATCCCGGACGGGATGCCGACAAGCGCCAGCTCGTAGGCGTCGTCGTAGTCGTAGCCGGTGATCTTGACGAGCTGGAGGGAGAGCTGCACGCCGGCGAGGATGCCGACCGCGGTGAACAGCCCGTGCCACGTCAGCAGCAGGCCCCCGATCCGGGCGAGGTTGGGATCCCAGCCGATCTCGATCGCCAGCACCGCCACGTCGCAGCCCCCTGCCGTCCACCGTCCATGCTACGCGCGAGGGTCGCTACGGACGCCCTATTCCCCGCCGCCCCCGTCCTCGCCGTTCTCGTCCTCCCCGGCCTCGGGCGCGGGTGTCGCCGTCGCCTGCGGGGTTGCGGTGGGAGTCGGCTCGGCCGGGGGCGGCGCGGGCGGTGATTCGATGCGGCCGCCCGGCACTAGGAGCACCGCGCCGACTTGGAGCAGATTGGGATCGGAGAGCCCGTTCGACCGGAAGTTCACGATCGCGCCGACGTTCGCATCGTAGGTGTTGGCGATGACGGCGAGGGTCTCGCCGGGGCGCACCTCGTGGATGATCCCGTCCGCGCCGGGGACGCGGACGAGCTCGCCCGCGTCGATCTCATCGGTCGGCCCCGTCACCGTCTCGTTGTTCCAGACCACGGACTCGACGGCGATGCCGAACTCGGCGGCGATGGACAGGGCCGTGTCGCCTGCCTGGACCGTGTACACGTGGAAGACCGGCGGCGCGCCGGCCGAGGCCCCCCGGCCACGGACCCGCCGCCCGTCTAAGCCCCGACTGCCGTAACGCCCGCGGGGCCGGCCGGCGCTCGAAGCCCCGGC
>VXMU01000122.1:0-9229 GCA_009840945.1 Chloroflexota bacterium
CCCCCCCCCCCCCCCCCGGGCCCCCGGGTTGGGCTCGGGGGGGTTCCCGCCCCACACCCCCCCGGGGGCCCCGCCCCCCCCCCGCCCAGCCGGGGGCGCCGGCCACTGCGACTCCCGAGCCCACGGCCGCGGCCACGGCGACCGAGGAGGCTACCGCGGAGGCCACCGCACCGCCCGTGGACGTCGTCGAGCAGATCCGCGCGCGGACCGAGGCGATGTGGGAGGTCTACAACTCGCACGACGCCGATGCGCTCGCGGCGTTCTACGAGCCGAGCTTCTGGCAGGCGGAAGAGGAGGAGGTCCGGGCCAACATGCGGCCGTTCCGGACCTTCGGCGTGACGATCCGGCCGGAGGAGACCTCGCCGCCCACGGAGATCGCGCCGGGGCAGTGGGAGATCCGGCAGACGGGGCACTTCCCGCTGGGCTCGGTGAAGCTGGTGTTCGTCTGGCAAGCGTTCGACGGCGTCTGGCTGCTGGTCCACACGGACTCCGAGTAGGCCGCGTCGACGCCGTCGACGCGCAGCGCAGCTTCTACGCGTGATCGGAGCGCGGGCGACCGCTACCGTATGAGCCCGGCCCTGCCGGGCGGCGCGAATCCGCTGCCCGTGCGCGCACGAGGATGGACCGATGACACTCAGCATCTACCTGAACTTCAACGGCAACTGCCGCGAGGCGTTCGAGTTCTACCGCTCGGTCTTCGGCGGCGAGTTCGAGAACATCCAGACCTTCGGCGACGGCCCCGACGACTTCGTCGTACCCGAGGATGAGCGTGACCACGTGATGCACGTCTCGCTGCCCGTCGGCGACAGCGTCCTCATGGGCAGCGACACGCCGTCGTGGTCGCCGGAGCCAACGCAGGCCGGCAACAACTTCTCCATCTCCTACTCCCCGGCCACCCGCGAGGAGACCGACGAGCTGTTCGGGAAGATCTCCGAGGGCGGGACGGTGACGATGCCGCTCGAGGACATGTTCTGGGGCGCATACTTCGGGAGCTGCACGGACCGCTTCGGCATCAGCTGGCAGCTCAACTGTGAACCCCCCGAGTAAGTCCTGAACGTTCGTGTCACACGCGCCCATCACCACACCGGCCGGCGCTGCGGGGCGCTCCACGAAGCGCCTCGAGGGCGTGTCGAACCCTCTCGCGCGGCAAGACCGGAGCCCGCCTTCGGAGTAAACTAATCGTAATCGAGGGCGCCCGGGGCGCTATCCGGAGGGGCGAGCGTCATGCTGCGGTTCGCGGAAGAAATCATCCTGCTCCTGCTCGGCGACGAGGACGGCAGGTTCGCTCACACGCGCAGCTGGACGCTGGACTACGCGCTCGCCGGGGCGGTCCTGATGGACCTCGCCATGGAAGACCGCATCGATACTGACCTCGAGAACCTCATCCTCCTGGACGCGACCCCCCTCGGCGATGACCTGCTTGATCCGACGCTGCGGGACATCTCGGCCGGCGGACAGCAGGACATTCGCTACTGGGTGGAGCACACCGCACAGCGGTCCGCCGAGATCCGCGAGGACGCGCTGGGCCGCCTGGTGGGCCGCGGCATCCTCGAGCGCCGCGACGACCGACACCTCTGGGTCTTCCGTTCGCGCCGCTACCCGGCGGTCGACGGCACGGCCGAGCGCGAGGTGAAGCTCCGCATCATGGGCGTGCTGTTCAGCAACGAGATCCCGAGCCCCCGCGACGTCATGATCATCGCGCTGGCCGAGGCCTGCGGCATCTTCAGCGACCTGCTCTCCCGCCAGGAGCTGGAGCGTGCGGCCCCGCGCATCGAGCAGGTCCGCAAGCTGGACCTCATCGGCCAGGCCATGACGCGGGCCATCCTCGACATCGAGCTGTCCGTGGCGGCCTCGGTCCAGGCGAGGATGTACTACTAGCCTCGACCGACCCTCAAGGCTCCGGATTCCAGCAGGGGCTGATCGGCCCGCGATCGCGCCGCGCGATGGTGTCCGCGCTCACTCGGCGGGCAGGACGCCCTCAAGGTGCTCGCGGAGGTTCCCCCACCACCCACGGTCGACGCCGTGATGGACGTAGTACCCGCCGTCGTCGTGCCTCCTGATGCGCCCCGAGGTCGAGATGACTTCACCCACCGCGATCTGCTCAAAGGCCTCGCCTGAGCCGCGTAGCCGCACCTGCAGCGTGTAGTCCACGCGGTCCGTCTCCACGATCAGGTCGCCGCCGATCTCCCGGCCGGTCACGACCCCTTGCACGCCGACGCACGCGTTCCGGTAGAGCTCAGGCGCGGTTCGCCACTCCTCGATCTCGGGAATCGGCGGCGCGTCGAGCGGGCACGGCTCGACGACCGGCGAGGCCAGCCGGATGCCCGCCACGACGGCCGCGACCATCAGCACGAGGAGGACGAGCTGTCGGAAGAGCCACAGCAGGCAGCCGCCGCATCCCGGCGCCTCGTCGTCGATGGCTTCGATGGGGGAGTCGGCTGCGCCGTGCGCCTGCATCATGGCGCGTAGTCTACGTCAGCCCGTTCCGTTCCACCGTGCGGGCATCGTCCCCGGTCCTCGGCGGGCCGGTGTCACTCTCGAGGCATGACAACGGCGGCAGCGTTGCGCTGCCGCCGTCGCGTGCGTGGGGTGGAGGCGTGGGCCCGCCGAAGCGGGCCCTGGCTATCCGCCGTTGACGATCGCCTTCAGCTTCGAACTGGCCGTGAACTTCGGCGCGTTCGAGGGGGGCACGACGACCGACTCGCCGGTGCGAGGATTGCGCGCCGTGCGCTCGCCGCGCGATACGCGGCTGAACTTGCCGAGGCCGGGGTAGGAGACGTCCTCACCCATGCTGACGTTGTGGGCGACGACATCGCGGAACCCGTTGAGCACTCGCTCGGTCTCGGCGTTGGTCGCGCCGGACTTCGCCGCAACCTCTGCGATCAGGTCTGCCTTGTTCACGTGGAACCCCTTTCAAACCCGCATCCAGTACCTGCGGGCGCGTAAAAGAGTACGCGTATATGCACCTGCATGGCTAGGCCCTGCAAGGAAAAAACACCGATTTCCGCCTACACTCATGACGCAATCGTGGCGTTCTGACGCTCATCGACCGCAAGAAGGGGCCCCGACGCGAGCCGAGGGCACCAACGAACCGAGGCAATGAAGCGGCCCCGGCTCTCGCCGGGGCCGCCATCGAGGCTTCGTAGTTCGGGATCAGGCCCGCGCCCTGCATCGAGGCGACCCGCAGCGAGAGGTTGGCCGCGACCTCGGTGGCGATCCACGCCTCCGCCAGGTCGCCGCGCACGCTCGGGATGTCGAGCCGGCTGCGCTCCGCGCCCTCCTCGGTCTTCACGTACTCCATCAGGTGTTCCATCGAGACGCGGTCGTTGACCGCGCTGTCGACCGAGGAGCGCTCGTAGTCGAGGAGGGTCATGCCGACGTACCAGCCGCGGTTCTCCTCACCGACGATGTTGCTGGCGGACGTGCGCACGTCCTCGAAGAACGTCTCGTTGAAGATGTGCTTCCAGGACATGCTGATCAGCGGCCGCACGGTGAGGCCCGGCGACTTGATGTCGTCGAAGAGCAGGAACGAGATCCCGCGGTGCTTCGGCGCGTCCGGGTCGGTGCGCACGAGCGCGAAGAGCTTGTCCGCGAACTGTGCGCCGGAGGTCCAGATCTTCTGGCCGTTGACGACGAACTCATCGCCGTCGCGCATGGCGCGCGTCTGCAGACCAGCGAGGTCCGAACCGGCGCCCGGCTCGGAGTAGCCCTGCGCCCACGCGACCTCGCCGGAGAGGATGCCCGGCAGGTACTTCTCCTTCTGGTCGTCCGTGCCGTGCACGATCAGCGTCGGGCCCAGCAGCGAGACGCCGCCACCGCCGACGACGGGCGCCGCGGCCTTCGCGAGCTCCTCCTTGTAGATGTACTGCTCCCACGAGCTCAGGCCCGCGCCGCCGTACTCCTTCGGCCAGTGGGGGGCGACCCAGCCGCGCTCGGCGAGTGCGCGCGACCAGTCCTCGGCGGCGCCGCGGCGGCTGGGGTCGTCCGACTTGCGGTCGGCCTGCCAGCCCTCCTCGAACATCCCGCCGCCCTGCCTGGCGATCTCCTGGTAGTGCTCGGGCAGGCCGTCGCGGATGACCTGCTGCACCTCCGCGCGGAACGCGGCCTGCTCTGGGTTGTCTGACCAGTCCATGGTGTCCCCGGTTTCTCCATCAGCGCCCCGGCTACCCGGCCGGGACGCCGCCATTCTAACGGTTGTGATGGGCGCCGCGCGTATCGGGTCCCCTCTCCGGCCCCCTCTCCCCCCGGGAGAGGGTTGGGGTGAGGGTCCGAGGGCTCCCCAATCGCCGCCTGTGCCCGCGGGGAAGCGAGAGAGGGTCGGGGAGGGTCCGAGGGCGCTCCGCGGGGTTGGCTGCCTCCCGCAGACCCCCCTCACCCCCCGCCGGGGGGCGAGGGGATCAGAAGGCGGGGGTGCAGGTCTCGGCTGGTGTCCGGCGTTAGTCCGTACCGCCCGCCGCGCGCAGCTCCGCGATCTCCTCGGCGCTCCAGCCGTGCTCACTCAGGATCTCGTCCGTGTGGCGGCCGAGGGTCGGTGACGCCATGTTGTTGCCCGTGGGCGTCTTCGACATCTGGACGATGGGGCCGACCATCCGCTCGGGCCCCGTCAGCTCGTGGTTCAGGTCCACCATGTAGCCCATCGCCTGGACCTGCGGGTCGTCGGCCATCTCCTCGGGGTGGTTGACCTTCGAGGCCGGCGCGCCGACGTTGTCGAACGCCGCGATCCACTCGTCCATGGTCTTCGTGAGCATGATGTTGCGGATGCGGTCCAGCATCGCCTCCGCGACCGCGTTGTTCTCCGGGTCCAGCGCGTTGAACTCCGGGTCGGCCGTCGGGTCGTCCTCGACGCCGAGGGCGCGCCGGAACTGGTCGCGGTTCGCCGGCGTGAGTGCGCCGAGGATGACCGCGCCGTCCTTCACGCTGTACCCGCCGTAGTAGAGCCGGAACGCCTTGCCGAGCATGTCGAACATGCTGCCCTTGGCGGCGAGCTGGTCCTCGTAGCTCTCGCCGCGCTCGCGCGCCTCGTAGAGCCGCTGCATCGCCGGGTCGGTCACCATCGCGTCGAACACCGGGAGCTGGCTGACCGAGCCGCTGGCGAGGTTGAGGCCTGCGGCGAGCAGCGAGCTGGCGATGTGCTGCCCCTCGCCGGTCCGCTCGCGGTGGAAGAGCGCCGCGACCACGCCGAGGGCGGCCCCGAGGCCGGCGTGGTAGTCGCCGGGCGCCGTCGCGGTGATCATCTCCGGCGCGCCGTACTCGTCGACCTTGCCGTCGGCAGCCATGAGGCCGCTATAGGCCTGCGCGATGATGTCGGAGCCCGAGCGCTCCGCTCCCGGCCCGCGGTCGCCGTAGCCGCTGTTCTCGATGTAGACGAGGTCCGGCCGGAAGCGCGTGAGCGTCGCGTAGTCGACGTTGAGGCGCTGCGGCACGCCCGGCCTCGAGTTGATCAGGAAGACGTCGAACTCCGGGATCAGGCGATGCACCGCCGCCTGTCCCGCGTCGTTGCTGAGGTCCAGCACCAGGCTGCGCTTGCCGCGGTTGAGCGTGTGGAACGCCTTGCTCTCGCCGGGCACGAACTCACCCAGCACGCGCAGGCCCTCGCCGCCGGGCGGCTCGCACTTCACCACGTCCGCGCCGAGGTCCGCGAGCGTCTGGCCGGCGTACGGCCCCGCGACGATCTGCGATACCTCGAAGACCTTGACCCCCGCCAGTGGTCCCGGCATGCCCCACCTCGATTCCGCTGGTGTCCTTTGTTCCGCTCGTTGTATAGCCCGGATCGATCCGCGCGTGAAGTGCCGCGGGCCGATTCCGTGCGCCGGGCGGCGGATTCCACCCGTTCCGCACGCTCCGAGGCGCGCGATCCCATAGCGCCGGGGCGTCGGCAACACATCGATCGGCCCACCGAACGGCGGGCCGACTGCTACGTGCCGTTCGAGGGCTACTCGTCGGCCGGTGGGAGCGCGGCGAGTTCGGCGAGCACGGCCTCGACGCGGCCCGGCCCTCCACCCGCTACAGCCGCCCGGCGTCGAACTCGAAGACGCCGCGGGCGATGTTGATGCGGAGGAGGTCTGAGGCGCCCTCGCCCAGCCGTAGCGCGCGCACGCGGCGGTAGAGCTGCTCCAGCGGGTGGCCCACGATCAGCGCCTGCCCGCCCGCGAGCTGGATCGCCGTGTCCACGTGACGGCCGACGGCTTCCGCGGCGAACATCTTCGTCGCCGCGATCTCGTTGATCGCGTCGTCGCCGGTCTCGCGCAGGCGCGCGCTGCGGTAGAGCATGCTGCGCGCCGCGTACGTCTCGACACGCATGTCGGCGTAGCGTAGGCGCACGCCCTCGCGCTCTCCGAGCGGGGTGCCGCTGCGGTGCGGCGCCTTGAGGTGTTCGGTGATGTAGTTCGCCGTCCACACCGAGAGGCCCGCGCACTCGGCGGCCACGCCGAGGCGCATGTCGTTGATGTTCCCGAGCGCACGCGGCATCCCCTCGCCAATCGCGCCGATCACGTTCGCGACCGGCACGCGCGCCTCGTGGAAGGACATCGAGACGTGCCCGCCGCCGTCCATCGAGACGAACGAGTCGTCGATGGAGACGCCCGGCGTGCCCGCCTCGATGACGAGCATGGCGGTGCCGCCCGGTCCGGCGTCGCCGTCCTCGACGTTAATGAGCGCCGAGTAGAAGTCGGCGGTGGCGCCGCCGCTGACGTAGGCCTTGCGGCCCGTGACGAGCAGGTCCTCGCCGTCGCGGACGGCCCACGTCGGCCGGAGCGCGTCGCCGGGCTCGGTGAAGGCGAACGAACCCTGCTTGTCGCCGCGCAGCACTGGTTCGAGGAAGCGCTCGCGTGTGTAGCCCTCGGCGGTGCGCAGCACGCCCGGCCCCGGCCCGAAGACGCTGCGCCCGAGGCGCAGGTTGCCGGCCGCGACGGTCTCGCGCGCGACGGTCAGCTCGAGGGGCCCGGCGTTCGTCCCGCCGAACTCGGCGGGCTGGGTCATGCCGAAGAGGCCCGCGGACTGCGACAGCTCGCGCGCCCGCGCGGCGGCGTCTGACGGGATCGGCGCGTTGATGTCCTCGGGCAGGTCGGCCTCGAGGGCCTTGAGTTCATCGACGAGCGCCTGCGTGCGGTCGCGGAGCTCGATCAGCTCGGGGGTCAGGGACTCGGGCATGTGGGCACCTCCGTGCGTACGGCGGGCAGGCTACCAGTCGCGGGGCCGCCGGGGCAGCCTGTCGTCCGGCCGATGACGTTTGCCACGGCGGGCCGTGAGGGGCATCATCGGCGCAAGACACCCATAACGGAGCGAGGAGCTCTTCATGAACTGGAACGACGACGCAGAACAGGCGGCATTCCGTAACCGGGTCGCCACCTTCATCGAGGATCGGCTGCCGGACCTCTATCGACGCCGCATCGAGACCGGCGAGGAAGCAGCCCTCGAGGGCTTCTTTGCCTGGTACGCCGACCGGCAGAACCCCGACGAGGACGTACAGGAAGCCGCGGCCGAGTGGGCCGAGGCGCTCTCCGAGAACGGCTGGATCGCCCCGCACTGGCCCGAGGAGTACGGCGGCGCCGGGCTCACGGCGATGGAGCAGGTGATCTTCAACGAGGAGATGGCCCGCGCCCAGGCGCCGGCCGTCGGCGGCTCCGGCGTGGCGCTGCTCGGCCCCACCGTGCTCGTGCATGGCACGGACGAGCAGAAGGAGAAGTACGTCGGCGACATCCTCTCCGGTAAGGTCGCGTGGGCGCAGGGCTACTCCGAGCCGGGCGCCGGCTCCGACCTCGGCGGCCTGCAGACGCGCGCCGTGCGCGACGGCGACGAGTACGTCGTGAACGGGCAGAAGATCTGGACCTCGGCCGCACACATGGCCGACGCGATCTTCGCGCTCGTGCGCACCAACCCGGACGCGCCGAAGCACCGCGGCATCTCGTTCATCATGATCGACAACATCCGCCAGCCCGGGATCAACGTCCGCCCGCTGATCGACGCGGCCTGGGGCCACGTCATCAATGAGGTGTTCTTCGAGGACGTGCGCGTCCCCGTCGCCAACGTCCTGGGCGAGGAGAACCGCGGCTGGTACGTCGGCATGACCCTGCTCGACTACGAGCGCTCCGGCATCGCCGGGCCCGTCGAGCAGCAGCTGCAGCTGACCGAACTCCTGGACGCGGTCGTGAACGACGAGCGGTCGCTGCTGAGCCGCAGCCAGGCCATCCGCGACCGCATCTCGGAGCGCTACATCGCGACCGAGATCTCGTACAACCTCTCGCTCCGCGTCGCCTCGATGCAGGCGGCGGGCCTCGTCCCGAACTACGAGGCGTCGATGGGCAAGATGTTCGCGAGCGAGCAGGGCCAGGAGCTGCACCGCGTGGGCGTGCGCGCCTTCGGCCTGCACTCGCAGATCTGGCCGGGCGACGGCCGCGAGGTCCTCAAGGGCGACCACATCCGCGGCTACATCCGCTCCATCCCGTCGACGATCGCCGGTGGGAGCTCCGAGGTGCAGCGCAACATCATCGCCACCCGCGGGCTGGGGCTGCCGCGCGGCTAGCCTCGACCCCTCGGTAGCGCACCAACGCCGGCCCGCATCATGCGGGCCGGCGCCTTGCAGGGAGGAGCCGCATGACCCCTGTCGAGCACATGCGTGAACGCGCGCTCTCCCGCCTCCGCGCCGCGACGACGTACTGGCTCGCCACCACGCGGCCTGACGGTCGGCCGCACTCGATGCCGGTGTGGGGCGTGCTGGTCGGCGACGAGTTCTGGTTCGGCACCGGCGGCCAAAAGGTCCGCAACCTCGGCCACCAGCCCTACGCCATCGTCCACCACGAGAGCGCCGAGGATGTCGCGATCATCGAGGGCCTCGTGGAGCGCCACCTCTTCGAAGATGCACCGGACGCCGTGGTCGGCGCGTTCGCGGCGAAGTACGTGAACCCTGAGACGGGTGAGCCGTTCGACCTGCTCGAAGGCGAGGGCTCGGAGGACGAGGAGGTGTGGCTCTACTCCCTCCACGTCCGCGTGGGCCACGCCTGGCTCGAAGGCGCCTTCCTCGAAACGCAGACACGCTGGCAGGCCGGCGAGGAGGACTGATCCGGCCACCGCTGCCCCCACCATCGGCCCCACAGGCAGGCGGGGATCCGGCTCCCTCTCCCGCACTGCGGGAGAGGGTTGGGGTGAGGGTCCGGCTGGCCTCCTCGATGGCTCCGCGCCGTGTGCGGGGTGGGGCGTGCGCAGACCCCCTCACCCTGGCCCTCTCCCCCGC